>CALFUP010000083.1 GCA_937929875.1 uncultured Cocleimonas sp.
TTCTTTTGGTAAAATCTTGTACCAACAAATTAAATGCTCTGGATTTAGTTTTACAGCTATGGATTTCATTCGTTCACTATATTCTTCAAACACTAAACCAATTTTTAATTGGCTATGCTTTTTTGTATAAACAAGAGCAGATTGATTAAAACTAATAATAATAGCTTGGTGTTCAAAACCTTTGAGACTCTTTAATAGTTTATCCATAACCAGCTCTATCCCCCAGAAACCTAAGCTTTCATCTTTAATCTCAACAAAAGCTTGTACTGCAGGGTAACGTTTTAATAACGTTAGTATTTCATCAATATAAGTTACTGAGGTTGGATAATGTTGCTCACCAAACAGCTTCGGCTCATGAACACTTAATTGTTCCATTTCCTGATCCTTAATTTCAAATATTTTAGCGTTACTATTACCATTCATTCGCAAAAAATCTTCATCATGAAAAGCAACTAAACTATGATCAGCATTCATTTGCACATCAAATTCAAAGGAGGTAGCGCCAGCTTTTAACGCCTCTTCAATAGCTATTAAGGTATTTTCTGGATAATGTGTATTATCCCCACGGTGAGCTATGAGTCTTTTTGTATCCATTTTGATCTTCCTTTTCTGTTCTTAGTTACTTAGCAATTTATATTTCATTTTTTCTTTATCTTTTAAGGTTAAAGAAAGAGTTAATTATATAAATAAATGTCGCTCATGTTATCTTCTGCTCTCTCTTTAATTTAGCATTTTTTAACATGGTTTGTATTAACGAACCAAGATTAACGTTAGAATTCTGGCTCTATACAAAAATATAAATTGGCCCAATGAATATTAAGCAGCTATATCGTGAAATTCCTTATAACTACACCTCGTTTTCAGACAAAGAAATCATACTTCGTATACTCGGTGATCATGCGTGGGAGATTCTAGAATCACTAAGAAATCGCCGTCATACTGGCCTTTCCTCACATATGCTACTAGAGGTTTTAGGCGATATGTGGATTGTCATGCGCAACCCTTATATCCAAGATGATTTATTAGAAAATGATAAGCGACGCGCTTCCTTGACTGACACAATGCGGGAACGTTTAAACAAAATCAAAGAACGAGCTGGCACAAGCAAGGAAACCCTAGAACTAATAGATATATCCTTCAAAGCTGTTGATGATTTCTCGTTATGGTTCTCTGATTATTACGACTTACGTAAGAAAGCAGCCAAGAAATACCGTGCAATAACGCGCAAAGACAATATCCAATTTGATGGCTTAGCTCGCGTTTCTCATGTTACTGATGCGACTGATTGGCGTGTCGAATTACCTTTTGTCGTGTTGACCCCTGATACCGAAGAAGAAATTGCGGCGTTAGTACAAACAAGTATAAAACTAGGGTTAACAGTCATCCCTCGTGGTGGTGGTACGGGTTACACTGGTGGTGCGATACCATTAGATGCCATGAGTGCAGTGATTAATACCGAGAAACTTGAAAAGTTGGGAGAGATCAAGCGTCGAACCGATCTTCCTGGAGTCGATAAAGAAGTCGCTGTTATTCGTGCCGATGCGGGTGTTGTAACACGTCGCGTCTCTGATCTAGCGGCTAACAATGGCTTAGTTTTTGCTGTAGATCCGACATCACAAGATGCCTCCACTATTGGTGGTAATGTATCAATGAATGCTGGCGGGAAAAAAGCCGTTATGTGGGGAACAGCACTCGATAATCTCGTATCATGGAGAATGGTCACTCCAGATGCAGAGTGGTTAGAAGTTGAAAGATTGAATCATAATCTTGGGAAAATTCACGATCAAGAAGAAGTCCAGTTCAAAGTAACTCGTTTCACTAAAAATGGCAAAACCATAAAAGGTGATCCTGAAACATTAACTTTTCCTGGTCAGTTTTTCCGAAAGCATGGCCTAGGAAAAGACGTTACAAATAAGTTTTTGGGTGGTCTACCGGGCATTCAAAAAGAAGGATGTGATGGGTTAATTACCTCTTCCGAATTCATATTACATCGTATGCCAGATCATGTTCGAACCGTATGTATGGAGTTTTACGGCACAGATTTACAAGAGGCTGTACCTGCCATTGTCGAGGTTAAAGACTTCTTAGATGCGAATACCAATGTATTGCTAGCGGGCTTAGAGCATCTCGATGAACGTTATGTGCATGCCGTAAAATACACACCTAAAGCTGCTCGGGGTAGCTTTCCTAAAATGGTATTGATCGCTGATATCGTTGGTGATGACGAACAACAAGTTGCTAAAGCTGCAGCTCATGTGATCAAACTTTGCAATGCTCGTGATGGTGAGGGTTTTACCGCTATTAGCCCAGAAGCTCGCAAACAGTTTTGGGCAGATCGTGCTCGTACTGCAGCTATAGCAGCACACACTAATGCGTTTAAAATTAATGAAGATGTCGTTATCCCTCTGCATAATTTAGATAAGTACAGTGAAGGTATTGAACGCATCAATATCAACCAATCAATCAATAATAAATTAGCTCTAATAGATGCTTTGCTTAGAATATTCAACGAGGAGAACCTTGAATTAGATAAGAAAATTCGCACTCAAGCAGGTCAAGAAGACAGCATTGAAAACACCGCTATGTTGCAGGCTAAAAAAGACATATCAGCATCTCATTTAATCAATGTACGTAATCGCTGGCATTCAATTTTGACTCATGCTGATGAAAGTGCAAATAAGCATACCGAATTATTGGATGATTCTGCAAAAGCAAAGTGTCGTGATACAGATACGCTAATGAATTTATTATTACGTCGTGATTTACGTATTTCGTATAAAACAGAAATCAAAAAACCGCTAGAAAATATACTCGTTGGCTTAACTCTAACGCCTTTGCGCGACGAAGTCCTTCAAGTCCATAAAACGATCCTATCAAAACGTTTATTTGTTGCATTACACATGCATGCGGGTGATGGCAATGTTCATACAAACATTCCCGTTAACTCTAATGATTACGAGATGATGCAAGAAGCTGATCTCATTGTAGAACAAGTTATGGCATTGGCAATTGAGCTAGATGGCGTGATTTCTGGTGAACATGGCATTGGACTCACAAAAATGCATTATCTTCAAAAAGAAGCTATTGATGACTTTGCGGGCTATAAAGAAAAAATAGATCCTGACGGGCACTTTAACCGTGGCAAACTCATGCCTGGCTCGGGCTTACAAAATGCCTATACACCCTCATTACGTCTTGTCGAACGAGAAGCTTTATTGTTAGAACACACTGAACTAGGCGCTCTCAATGATGACATCAAAGATTGTCTGCGTTGTGGCAAATGTAAACCCGTTTGTAATACGCATATACCTAGAGCAAATTTACTCTATTCCCCACGTAATAAAATTCTAGCCACGGGTTTAATACTTGAAGCTTTTTTATACGAAGAGCAAACACGTCGTGGAATTTCATTACGTCATTTTGATGAAATGAATGACGTTGCTGACCACTGTACTATTTGTCACAAATGTTTAAACCCCTGCCCTGTTAATATCGACTTTGGCGAAGTTACGATACGTTTAAGAAATATCCTACGTGAGCGTAAACAAAAGAAAACCAATATCGTCACATGGGCGTCAATGGCTTTTTTGAATATCAAAGACCCAACAACCATTAAGTTGATGCGGGCGACGATGATTCAAACGGGATTTAAAACGCAGCGCTTAGGTCACACATTATTTAAGCGATTTGGCCTCTTAAAAACCCAAGACAGACCGACGTCTACTACTGGTAATGCAGGTTTAACCGAACACGTAATACAGTTCGTAAAAAATCCATTACCCAAAAATGTACCGATGCG
>CALFUP010000084.1 GCA_937929875.1 uncultured Cocleimonas sp.
TTTAAATTGAGTAATTAAATAATCAACTAAAGACTTTGGATAGGACTGTGCTAGTAGAGCTTCATGCATGCAGCCTAACCACATGTCTCGCTCAGCTTCGCCAATATCTAAATGCATATGCACTTGGGGCATTCCACCACCACCGTATTTTTTTAGATAAAGCGCTTCTCCTCCCATCCAGCCATTTAAAAAACTGACTAATTTATCGATTGATAGGTCTAAGTCTTGCGGATGCATATCACGAATATCGCTGTAAGCTGGAGATTCATGCATGACTCTATAAAATTCTGTTACTAGTTTTTTCAGGCCATCCAAACCACCCACAGCTTCATAAGTTGCTGAGCCTTCACCGTAGTTTGTAGTTGCTGGGGATATATCTGTCATGATAAATTACTCCGTGACCTGTTTATGCAGGCAATAAAAAAGGTAGTCATAGACTACCTTTTTTTACTTCTAATCAATAGCAAGTTTATGCTGCCTTATCATTTAACAACTTATCAGAAACTTTGTCTGAATCAATACTGTTATTGTTAGTGGTATCAACATGATTACCATGAAGAGTACCGCTATTAATTTGTATCGTCTTGGGCTTCATCGCTTCGGGAATTTCACGTAACAATTGAATGGTTAGCAGTCCTTTATCTAGGTTTGCACCTTGTACTTCGACGTGATCAGCAAGATTAAATTTACGCTCAAACGATCTATTGGCGATACCTTGATGTAAGAATTGCTGTTCGCCTTGAGTAGCTTCCTTCTTACCTTTAATAGTCAATACACCCTTTTCGGTTTGGATATCTATATCTGTTTCATCAAAGCCAGCGAGTGCCAAAGTAATAGCGTATTTATTTTCGTCAACCACCTCGATATTGTAAGGCGGATAGCCTGCTGATTGTTCCGACCTTAGCGCAGAATCTAGTAGTGATCCAAAACGGTCAAAACCGATACTGCTGCGGTATAATGGGGTTAAATCTATAGTATTCATGTTTATTCTCCTAAGAAGCAATAAATTATAAAAAGTTAGAGACGGTTAAATAAAGATGATATTTTCAGTCTCATATTTTGCTCAATGTAATCGACTAGCGACTTACACTTCACAACTAATAATTTATGATTGCATTTTAGGTTTTCAAGAAAATATTTTATCTTTTGACAAACGATTGCTAGAAATTAAATAAAAAAATGACACCCCCCTACTTTTTAAGAACTTTTCATTTGTTCAAGTATTAGTTTAATTCATACAAACTGAATTGTTACTATATCAACACTTTAATAATCCACGCTGTTGCAGAAAATCCAACATATGCTCACGCTTTTTAAGTTGCACAGCTTTGGCTGTTTGCGTACTCCAATCGGATAGGCGAGTGTTACTATCGCGACTTTCATAGTATTCCTTCATCTGATCATCGTATGCAGCTACATCAGCTTCTACATTATCTATTTGATATTTCTCTTGATGCAGAACTGAAGCTACTGGAAATCTAGGTTTAACTTCTGGGTCTATAGCAGGCCAACCTAAACACATGCCAAACGCCGGATAAACTTGATCGGGTAAATCTAATAGATCAGCTAATAACTGCGGATTATTACGAATACCGCCAATGTATACTCCACCTAGCCCAATCGATTCAGCGGCCAATAAAACATTCTGTGCAAATAAAGCGACGTCTACAGTGGCTGCAAGAAAATGTTCAGTGTGACCCTCTAACTTTCCTTCACCTTGTTCAATACAAGCTAGTTCGATCCGTTTTAAATCAGCACAATAAACTAAAAATTCAGGTGCTTCATTAATCCATTTTTGGCCACCTGCTGCTTCGGCAATTTGTGCTCGTACATCTTTGTCAGTAACACGAATAACAGAGTAAGCTTGAATAAAACTGGAAGATGCCGCTGCTTGACCCGCTAGAATCAATTGCTCTAAGTCTAACGTTGAAATTTCTTTATCAATAAATTGACGAATTGAGCGATGCTGAAGCATTAGCTCAATCGTTTTTGACGTATTTTGTGAAAAAATTTCTGAAGGCATTATTTGAAGGTCTCTGATATAAAATAAAGTGAAGTAAGATGAAGTAAAATAAAGTGAATCAATCTAATTTTTGAGCTTACTAGACTAATGCTTCTGAACTCAATTACAATATGTTTTGCTTGCTATCAACGGGGACTATGCTGTTTTGAATACTGAAGCACCAACAATTTTGCTTGTCGATAATGGTTCTACTCGTGTCGATGCAGCAGTGCAATTACGAGCCATCGCTAAAAATTTAAGCAATAGAATTGATCATAGAGTAAACGCTGTTTCACTTAAGCATTCAGACCGTATTCCTAGCGAAGATGTTGAAAATAAGCTTGAAGGAGTGGCAGCTAGAATTTTCACTGAATTTATGACAGAGCAGTTAACTGCAGGTAAACGAACGTTCATTTTGCTTCCTCTTTTTTTTGGTAAAAGTAGAGCATTGACCTCTTTTGTACCTGATGAAAAACTGAAGTTGGAATCACAATTTGGACCGTTCAAAATTACTATGGCAGAAGTCCTGTATCCTTTACCTGAGGGCGATCCAAAACTAGTAGAAATTCTGTATGAACATGCTACTAATACACAAAATGATAAAACCGATCTAACTTTAAAGAATCTAGTCTTAGTTGATCATGGTTCGCCATTACCTGCCGTTAATGCAGTAAGGCAACACATCGCTGCCGCATTAAATAACAAACTACCTAAAGCCTTACCTATTGACCAAGCGGCTATGGAACGTCGAGAAGGTAAAGCATATGATTTTAATGGCGAGTTATTAGAAGATTATTTACTGAGAATCGCTGAGAAAGGTGAAACTCACGCCACTGTATTATTACTCTTTTTACTATCAGGAACTCATGCTGGTGAAAACGGTGATATTGTTCAGATCTGTAATTCTGTAATGAAAAAACACTCGAATTTCAAAGTAACAATCAGTCCATTAATAGGACAAAACGAAAAACTAATTACTTGTCTTGAACAACGCTTTCATACTGCAATTAATCAAGAGAAACACTAGTAAAATGACACCCCCCTACTTTTTGACACCATTTAACTACTGCTGATCTTAATTAATCTATGAAGATTGAAACTTAATCCCATCATAGTCCACTAACAGCTCAATCACCTGATAAACCATTGATAACGAATTAAATGAATATCCGATCCTTACTTGTTTATATGACTGCATTTTTTGCTATTTTCATGTCTATTATTTTAGCCGTTTATTTTTTACAAGCGCCCAATGTGAAAGCAAATGAGTTCAGTGGCATTTCTAAGTATATGGATATTCCTAAAGACCTAAATTTAAATGAAGTTTCAAATAGCTTACAAAAAAATAAAGATAAAATACACGTTAATAAAACGATTGAAACAGTAGCAAATGACAAATCTGTTAATTCTATTATTTCTAAGTTTTCAAACAACACCCATAATCTAGAATCATCTCTAGGTATCAACACCAACGAAGTATTCGAACAAGATGCCAGCATTCCTTTTGTTGATTTATTTCGTGTTGCTACTCCATTTAATGAAAATATTCGTTGTCGCAAACAGGATCAACCTTGTTTAACTAACGCAGAAGTTGAGCTGGATAAAAATGGTTGGCCGATAAAACTCAATGGTGGTAAAGCAGGTGTTTTCTTTTTACGTAATGTTGCTTTGGAAGCCCTACCAAAAGGTAATTACACTGTATTTTATGATGGTGAAGGACAGATAGATTACCAACAGAATGCTAAATTAGTGTCACGTAAATCGGGAGAAGATACGATCAATTTTGATGCGCGTGCCGATGGGTTTATGACTGCCGTCGCGCAAATTACCCAATCAAACCCAAACAATCCTTTAACAAATATCCGTATCATTATGCCTGGGGGTATTTGTGAAGGCTCACCTTTTCAGCATGTGACCAATACATCCGACTGTAAGGGTGAAAAGTTCTTAGATTTTAAAACCCATTATGCATCAATTATTTTCAACCCTGATTATTTAGATTTCATGAAGGACTTTGGCGTGATTCGATTGATGCCAATGTCAGGTATTACACGTAACCCCGATGAACGCTGGGATCAACGACCGAATATGCAAGAAGCCACTTGGGGTGGAATTTATGGTTCGCGTGGTGCGCCATTAGAAATACAAGTGGAACTCGCAAATCGGTTGAAAGCAAATCCTTGGTTGAATGTACCTCATATTGCTGATGATAATTACATGCGCCAATTTGCAGAATATGTAAAAGAACACCTAAATCCAGATCTAACGCCCTATATCGAATACACCAACGAAGCATGGAACTCTAATTTCATTCACAACGAACACATGCAAAAAATGGGTATTGCGCAAAAGCTGGATAAAGATGCTTTACTTGCTGGCTACAAATACTACGCCAAACGTTCCGTTGAATTCTTCGAGATATTTGATGATGTTTACGGTGGTCAAATCAAAAAAGGTCGTAAACAATTTGTTCGTATAATCGGCGGCTGGGACACACGACCAGACATCAGCAGTATCATTCTTGCCTATGCTGACACCTACAAATCTACCGATGCTGTTGCGATTGCACCTTATATTGGTGGCAATTTAAGAGGGTTTAGAGAATCAAAAACAGTTGATGATATTTTCACATTATTAACGGATAAAAAATCGTATCGCTCACTACCAAAAATCATGGAAGAATTGGAAAAGCATGCTGAATTGGCGCGTGAATTTGGCGTTAGTTTAATTGCCTATGAAGGCGGACAAGGTCTGGTCGATTGGGCAGCACGAGATTACTTAAAACACCCTAATCCACTGTTTTATGCGGCGAATCGTGATTCTCGTATGAACGATTTATACCAAGAGCTATATAAAGAATGGCGCGGCTTAGGTGCTGAATTATTCGTCGCTTTCAGTGCACCAAGAAGTTGTAATTGGAGTGGTTGTTGGGGGCTAAAAGAGCACATCAGAAAACCCTTAGAAGAATCACCAAAACTACAAGCGTCATTGCAATTCATGCAAGAAAACAAACGTTGGTGGCAGTGGAACAAGAAATCACAAAAAACACAACCAGCTTCATCTAAAGTAGCTAAGTATCTAAAAACATTAGATCCGAATAAACCTAGAATCGTGATTCGACCAGCGAAAAAGAAAGCGACAACTGAAAATAAACTCAATTATCGTTTCGAAAACCCACAAGCCTTGAATCTATTACTCGAAGGCGACACATGGGATAAACGTGATATTTCAGGAAAGTGGCAGGTCAAATGGGATAAGAAAAATATCTATTTTAGTGCCAAAGTTTACGATAAAGAAATAAGCAAAGATTCGTCAGATCCCGTAAATGATGATTCAATTGAATTCTTTATCGATACCGACAATAGCCGTGGATCAAAATTTGATAAGAAAAATGATTTCCATTTCATCTTTGCTAGAAATAAAAACAAGGCAATAATGGGAAAAGAAAACCCAAAGAGTCGTAAAGTGAGTATTCCATACGAAGTCGAAGAAAAATACGATGGCTACGAACTTCGAGCAAAAATAAGCTGGAAACAATTAGGGAAAACACCTGCCGTCAAAAACAAACTCAGCATGGATGTCATTATGAATGATGACGACGACAATAGTGAAAACAGTATTGATGATAACGGCAAACGCGATGCGCGTATTAGTTGGAATAGTCGAAAAACTAATCCAGCACCTAGAGACTTTGGCATGGTGTTAGTTAGTGGACGTTAATCCTTAATTTTAAAAAATGACACCCCCCCACTTTTTGTGGTTTTTAGTGCTATACCTAAATATTAGTAAACTACTGTAAAATTGTAACGTTTACACTATCTCGTTATCCAACAAATACAAAAAAGGGCAGCTCATGAAAAAACTACTTCTTCTAATTTCTCATCTAGTTTTTGCCGCAATCGGTTTTGGCTTGGGTATTTATCTGCTTCCTATTTTAACTGCACCTGACGCTCCAAGTACTGCAGAGATGGAAATGGCTGCTGCTCAAGCTACATATAAAGGTGAATTCAAAAAAGACCTAGCAGGTAGTGATTTTTTACATTGGGGCGAAGGTACAATATCAATTGGTAAAAAGTTTATATCATTGGATGGCAAGATTGCTGCAGGACCTGATTATAAATTATACCTGTCTCCAACCTTCGTTGAGACTGAAGCAGAATTCAAACAAGTTAAATCAACAATGATTCAAGTGGGTGATGTAAAAACTTTTGAGAACTTTGTGATCCCTGTGGGCGCTGAAGTTGATCCAAGTAAATACAGCAGTGTTATCATTTGGTGTGAGGCTTTTGGTGAATTTATTACCGCAGCTAAATATCGATAGAATTTAACTTCAAGTCTGTAAATCAGGTATCCATTCTATCGATCACGCAGAAACTATATGTAAGGAGCAAAAACAATGCTTTATGCACTTATCGCGATAAATATTATTAGTATATTTTTATGCCACAATATTGCCAATAGACGAGGAGCGAAGCCTGTGTTTTGGGGTGTTATGGGTGGTCTTTTTGGTCCACTAGCAATCCCTTTTGCCTTGTTTTCGAAGTCTGTTTAGCCTGTTATTACTCGAGTTAAATATCTAAATTGAAACTTAAAAATGACAGTTCTGTTGAGCACTTGTACTGAGTTCATCGAAGTACACCCCCCTACTTTTTAACTATCTTTTGTTATAAGTGAACTTAATACTCTTTACTAATCAGTCTTTTTGACTATAACCTCTGATAAGAGTCGCATATCCTGAAGATAAGGTAATCGTTGTTGAGCTGTTGTCACTTGTGCTTGGGTTAACGTCGCACGAAGAAATTCACTTCCAACACCTGCTCTTTGCAACTCAGTTCCGTCAGGTCCTACGATACAGCTCGCTCCTAAGTATTCAAGTCCATGCTCATTACCCGATTGATTCGCATAGCATACAAATACACCGTTTTCGAAAGCTCGTGTAGGAATGACATTATGAGCTACAACACCCCATGAACTTGAAAGGGCTGTTGGAACTAGCATTAAATCAACCCCTTGTAGCGCTAGATGGCGGAAGTTTTCAGGAAACTCAGCGTCATAACAAATCAACGTGCCTATTTTAAAACCATTGAGTGTAAATGTTTCGAAGCTATTTCCGCCACTAAAGTGATCGCCTTCGAACCCTGGAGGAAGCAATAGTTTTCGGTGTCCGCCGAGTCGTTCACCGTTTCGGCTAATACAGTGTGCAGAGTTATAAAAATCAGCTTCTTTCGGTTCGTTAGGATTTCCACTATCACGTTCTGAATATCCATAGTGAATGGCAATATCGTGTTTTTCGCAGAGTCCCGCAATTTGCTTTGCGTAATACCCATCTCTTCTCTCACTCCAAGCTACAACATTTTTACCAATGTTGTAGCCCGTTAAAAAGAGTTCTGGCAATAACAATAAATCAACGCCTTGCATCACATCCAAACTTAGGCTTTGGGCTAACCACTCAAAGCGAGATTCAGGTCCTTCCAGTTTGGCAGGGCTTTGCGCGACAACGACTTCTAGTGAACTCATCTCAATTAGTTCCTTGTTAGTACTTGCTTAACAGAATTTCACGTGGGTAGCTCGTGATGTATTCAAAGCCAGTATTTGTAACAACAATCGAATCACCAATGCGACCTGCGGCTTCTCCATCCAGGGAAATCCCTCCATCGACTGCAAACGTCATACCTGCTTGTAAGACTGTTTTATCACCCGCTTTCAATTCAGGAGCCTCTAAATAAGCGACACCAATCGATCGACCGGTTCGATAACCCGTTTCATATCCTCGTTGTTGATAGACCTCATTCGCCGCAGCGGCGACATCCTCCGCCAAAACCCCTGGTCGAATTGATGCTATCGCAGCTTGTTGGGCTTCAATAGCCGCTTCTTGGACATCGCGTGCTTTATCTGTAACCTCACCAATATGAAACATGCGATCAAAACCTAATTTGTATTGTTTAAATTGCGCCATATTGCAAAAACAAAAATACACAGGATCAAACTTTTCGTAA
>CALFUP010000085.1 GCA_937929875.1 uncultured Cocleimonas sp.
GAGGATGACGAAAACGCTTCAAAGAATAGCAATACTTCAGATACTGAAATCAAGCTTGATGTTGATGATGAAATAGACGAAATAACTAGCGATGATGATAGGCAACAATATTTAAACCAAGATTAAAAATAATTAACTCAATGAAACGTACTTTATAAATTAATATAGCTTTTAAATAGGTCAGACATCACCACTTTAGTGACAATAGGACGATTTAAAATGCCACGATGGGCAAAAAACTATGAAAAAATCATCTAGCACAAAAGACATAATAATCTTCAGCTTTCTAGCGGTTATCGTTATTTTGATTATTTTATCCATGTACCAACGTGATCGTGAATGGACCAAGCTGTCATCAATGGAACGTACACTGGCGGAGCAATCACGTGATGTAAGTAGCTTACGTGGCTCACTTAATGCAATGGAAAAAAGGCTAGATAATTTACAAATTCAATCACAAACAGCAACTGCATTAACGAATACGGCTACACCTAAAGAAAATATACCAAAAAGTGGGGGGGTGTCTTCAAAAGACTCAACACAAGTATCTCTAGCTTTTAAACGCGCCAAAACTGCGACAGAAATGCCAGACTATGCACAAGGTGATTGGAGTGTTAGTTCTCTAGGAAGTGGCCTCAAAACGATCACACCCTTGGTTTCATCAGATAATGATGCAAGTACGATACAAAGCTATGTACTTGAGGGCTTAATTACTCGTGATCCAGATACACTAGAGTGGACGGGCCTAATAGCGCGCGACTGGACTATTAGTGATGATGGCCTAATTATCACTTTTAATCTGCGGAATGACGTCTATTTTTCCGATGGTGAACCGCTCGATAGTAGTGATGTAGTCTTTAGTTTCGACTTCATCATGAATGAAAAAATTCAAGCACCTAGACATCGTGCTTATTTAGAAAAAATCAAAAGTGTGACTGCTAATGGCCCCCATCAAGTAACGTTCACGTTCAAAGAACCCTATTTTGAAGCATTTAGCTTAGCAGGCACGCTACAAGTAATCCCAGAACACTTTTATAAGGAATACTTAGAAACCCCTCAGGTTTTCAATGATTCTAAAGGATTATTAATGGGGACTGGACCTTACCAATTGGCCGACCCAAAAGGCTGGACTCCAGATAACGGCAATGTTGAATTAGTTCGAAACACACGTTACTGGGGTGATGTACAACCGCCTCAAGATCGTATTTTGTGGCGTGTAATCCAAAATGCTAGCGCTCGCTTAACGACCTATCGAAACGGTGATATTGACGCTTATGGCGCACGTCCGATTGAGTACGAAAAACTCAAAAAAGATAAGCAAATAATGGATAAAAGCCAAAAATTTGAGTACATGCCGCCAGTGGTCGGTTATTCATATATCGGCTGGAACCAGGAAAGAAAAGGTAAAGCGACGTTGTTCGCTGATAAACGCATAAGACAAGCGATGACTTATTTAATTGATCGTGATCGCGTTAATAAAGATATCTTTTTAGGCTATGGCGAAACGGCTATTAGTCCTTTTAGTCCCCGCTCAAAGCAACATAATCCAGCCCTAAGTCCCCGCGCTTATGATCTCGAAAAAGGCAAAGCATTACTGAAAGAAGCAGGTTTTGAAGATAGAGATAATAATGGTGTTCTTGAAAATGAAGCAGGAGAACCTTTCGAGTTTGAACTCACCTATTTCCAAGGTAACGAAGATACTCAACGTATGATCTTACTAATTAAAGATCTCTATGCAAAAGCAGGCGTTAAACTTATTCCAACGCCTCAAGAATGGCCGGTTATGATTGAGCTATTAGACAAAAAAGACTTTGAAGCGATTACTTTAGGTTGGACTAGCGGTATTGAAACCGATATTTTCCAAATGTTTCATGGCTCTCAAGCTAAAACCAATGGCGATAACTTTATCAATTACAAAAACCCTGAGTTAGACAAACTAATAGATGAAGCGCGTAAAACCGTTGATGCAGATAAACGTATGCCGCTTTGGCAGCAAGCAGAAGCGTTAATGTACGAAGATCAACCTTATACTTTCTTATTTCGTCGTAAGTCCTTAGCGTTTTTGGACAATCGTCTTAAAAACTTAAAACTAACTAAATTGGGCTTAAACAAAAGCTTTTTACCGCTGGAAGTTTATGTTCCTAAAAACATGCAAAAGTACACACGGTAGAATACTCATACGATGCTAGCTTATATCATTCGCCGTTTGTTATTGATGATCCCAACTTTATTGGGAATCACTATTTTGGTATTTTCTGTGATGGCCGCTGCACCTGGCGGCATTAGTGCGCAATCATTGACTGGCGGCTTAGATATGAAGCCAGCAGAACGAAAAGCACTGGAAGATTATTATAATAAACGCTATGGCTTAGACGACCCTGCCCCAGTTCAATACCTGCGTTGGTTGAATAATATTTCACCCATTGGTTTCGAAATAGATGATGAAAATAACTTTGGCAAATTCTCGTTCACTAAAGGCTCAGATTTAGGACAAAGTTTTAATTATGGTCGCGGCGTCTCTGAACTGATTAAAGAACGCTTGCCGATCACCCTACTCCTCAATGTCATTACCATCCCCCTTATTTATATCATCTCAATCATAATCGGCGTGAAAGCAGCCACCGATCGAGGTGGGCGTTTCGATGTCGCCTCCAGTGTTTCCTTGCTTGCTCTGTGGTCCATACCTTCAATGCTTGCGGGCGTGTTGCTGAGAGGTTTTTTTGCCAACGTGCAACACTGGCAATGGTTTCCCACTTCAGGACTCAGTGAACGTGAAGCCTTGGACATGACGTTCATGCCGACGGGTTTAAGTTATCTATCCGTGTTTAAAGTTTTTATCGGCATGTCATTGGGCGCTGTATTAATGGTCAGTTTGGCTCTTTGGCAACAGCGCAATATCAGAATTCTAATTGCTGCCATCATTGGTGCTGGAATAGGTTTAGCGATGTCGAATGCGCACCCTGAAACTTTACTCATCAATCAAATATTTTTACCCGTATTGGGTGCGGCTACGTTAGCCTTACTAGCTTGGACTGATTTCCCTGTGTTTAGAATTGGCGGTTTAGGAATGTTTGGAGCAGGCATTGGTTTAGTCACTGCCTTTAATATGATCGATGAGCCATTAGTCAGGGGGTTCTTATTCGATCGTATTTGGCATTTAGTATTACCTGTAATTACTCTCGCCTACGGCGGTTTTGCCTTTTTGGCGAAACTCACAAGAACATCCATTTTAGAAAATTTACAAGCTGATTATGCACGCACCGCTCGTGCCAAAGGCGTTAGTGAAAGTGATGTTTTATGGAAGCATGTTTTTAGAAATAGTTTGATGCCTTTAATTACAGTCACTGCTGGATTACTGCCGAGTTTGCTTGCAGGATCACTCATCGTTGAATCTATTTTTAGTATTGATGGTATGGGTAAACTGGCCCTAGATGCGGTAAAAGGACGAGATCGAGAATTGATTCTATCCATCACCTTAATCAGTGGTTTCTTAACCTTAATTGGTTACTTAATAGCCGACTTTCTTTACACCATTGTTGATCCTCGTGTGTCTTATGAATAAGGAGGCGAAAATATGAACATGAAAACAACAACTAAAGTAAAACATAGATCCTCTGGATTCTTACGTCGCGTACTAAAACATACCTTCTCTGGCTGGGGAGCCAGAATTGGACTTATCTGGATAGCTATTCTAACTATCGCAGCTGTTTTTGCGCCTTTTATAGCGAATAGCATGCCTCTATTAGTAAGTTTACAGGGTGAAATATCAGCACCCGTTTTACGCTATTTGAGTATTGAAGATATCGTGGTTTTCGTCGCTTTCTTTGTGTTAATTTTTCTATTTTTAAGCCCATTAAGACACTCACTTAAAACCCTTTTTCTAATGCTTATCATCACGCTTGTTGGTGTAACTATTGTGAGTAAACAGTTTATCACTGAACAGCAAAATGTGGTCTATTCAGACTTCCGCGATGACTTAAAAAAGACTAATTACGATTGGGTTGTAATGCCACCTATTCCCTATGCACCAGAAGATTATCTTCGAGACTCAAACGCGCAACCACTTGAAGCACCATTAGAAAATTCCCAATACACACACTGGATGGGCACAGAAGAAAACGGTGGTGACGTACTGAGCAGAATGATTCACGCATCAAGAATTGCCTTAGGTATTGGCTTTATAGCAACAGGTATTGGCATGTTTATCGGTGTCATTATCGGAGGTTTGATGGGATATTTTTCAGGCATTGTCGATATGCTTGGCATGCGCTTGGTAGAAATTTTCGAATCCATTCCTACCTTATTTTTATTACTCACTTTCGTTGCCTTCTTTGGTCGTAGTATTTATATCATGATGGTGATTATTGGCCTGACCAGTTGGTCTGGATACGCTCGCTACATTCGCGCAGAGTTCTTGCGCTTAAGAAAAATGGATTTTGTTCAAGCAACCATTGCCAGTGGCTTACCTTTGCGCTCGATTCTATTTCGACACATGTTGCCTAACGGTATTGCACCATTATTGGTAGGCATTAGTTTTGGTGTGGCATCAGCAATTCTAGCAGAAGCGACCTTGAGCTTTTTAGGTCTTGGATTAGTGGGCGCACCTTCATGGGGACAAATGCTAAATCAAGCCGTGCAATCATCAACCTTTAATTGGTGGATGGCGGTTTACCCTGGTGGTGCTATCTTCCTTACAGTATTCGCTTATAACTTAATGGGTGAAGCTTTACGTGATGCCATTGATCCACAATTGGCTAAGAAAGCAGGTGTCGTTGGATGAGTCCCGAAAACGAAAACATCATCCACAATGGTCAGCAAGAGAACCTAGTTGAGATAAAAAATCTCTCGACGCACCTGAATACTGGTAATGAAATCATCAAAGCGGTTGATGGCGTTGATTTAACAATAAAAAAAGGTGAAACCTTTTGCTTGGTCGGTGAATCTGGTAGTGGTAAGTCAATATTGGCTTTATCCATCATTCAACTTCTACCAGAAAAAATAAGTAGTCACCCAAACGGTAAAATACTCTTCAATTGGCGCAAACAGACTGAGCTTGGATTAGACAAGAAAGCTGTATTCGAAAACGTCAATATGCTTGAGCTAGAAAACGAACAGCTATACAAGATACGTGGCTCGCGCATAGCGATGATCTTTCAAGAACCAATGACTTCTTTGAACCCTGTTGCCAGCGTAGGTGAACAGATCATGGAAGCCTTACTTCTTCATCATCCT
>CALFUP010000086.1 GCA_937929875.1 uncultured Cocleimonas sp.
ATTTCTGGCGCGCTGTTTGCTTTTATTACATCCTTCGATGAAGTTGTGGTGATATTGTTTGTCGGTAGTGTTGGTCAACGCACTATTCCTTGGGCCATGTTCTCAGGTATTCGTGAACAGATCAGCCCAACTATTCTTGCAGTGGCGACTCTTTTGATTACTTTTTCAGTCATCTTATTATTTATGGTTGAATTACTTAGAAGAAGAAATGAAAGACTAAGAGGTATCACTCCTCACTAAACATTTTGTAGCTAGTGCTGAAATGTGTCTTTTATCCACTAGGTGGATAAAAGACACATAAATAAAAGACACCCCCCTACTTTTTATGTGTTTTTTATTCAATTTCAATAAGCACACAGCCTTTGGGTCGTCGTCACTGCGTTCCAACATTGTTTCGATAGATCCTCGGCTGGCACTTTTTTATAATTTAAGGTGATTGATCAAATTTATCCGACAATATTGGCAAGGCCGAATTTCCCTTCATACTTCTCTATGGATTATATTTGTTGGCTTACTGACTCTGATCTATTTTCTTGAACCTTGGTTCTTATCGCATTGTTTTACAGACCCCAAAAGCCAATTATCGGCAACTTTCGTTTCACTTGTAATCACCAAACTCATTATCTTTCCTTGGCAACTGGTTGGGCTATTACGTTGCTCTGAGCATGATTATCTAAAAAATGGCAATACTATCAAATCCAGATTAATCCAGTTGCTTATGGTGTTTGCTATCGGTTTTAATTTAAGTACCGCTGTAGATTCAATTCAAGCAGCAACTTTTAAAATCAAACAACAAGAAATCGAGAATGACTACAAACAGTTTTTATTAGAACGAGATATAAATTACAAGATATCACTCAGAAATAATATGACCCAATTAGTGATCACGGGTGAGTTAGATATCGGCATCACAACTGCTGTTAAGAACATTTTAAAACAGAGGCCAAATGTATCAACAGTTGCTCTGAATAGCATTGGCGGGCATGTTTATGAAGGTCGAGGACTTTCAAAGCTATTCACTCGACAAAGTTTAGACACCTATGTTTATCACGAATGCAGTTCTGCTTGTACCACTGCATTCAGCGGAGGTGTTAAACGTTACATTGGTACTGATGGAAAGCTTGGTTTTCATCAATATAAACATGACTTAAGTATTAATAAAAAAGCTGTGAATTTTCACAATGCCGGTGCAGAACAAGAACGTGATTTGGAAGTTTTCAAATCACGAGGTATTAAAGATCATTTTCTGAAAAAAATATTTAAAGAAAGTTCGAATGGAATGTGGTTTCCCAGCCATAAAGAATTAATAGAAGCCAAAGTCATTGATGGCGTGATTGAGACAAATTAGACGCAATCCTAACTAAAACTAGCGTATACAAATAAGGTCTTTAATTCTCTTTAAGGCAAAATCTTCACACTATAAATCAATCGTCATTTTGGAGAGCCTTTAACATGGCAAAATTACCTCAGAAAGCAAGCGTAGTTATCATCGGATTAGGTGGTATTACAGGATCATCTGTTGCGCATCATTTAATCGAACGTGGTTGGGACAACATTGTCGGTATCGACAAATCAGCTATTCCTACTGATATTGGCTCAACAGCCCATGCCTCTGATTTTTGCTTTAATACCATGCATGATCAAATGACTATTTTCACCACTAAATACAGTATCGACTTCTTTGAAAAAATGGGTCGATATGAACGTATTGGCGGCATTGAAGTGGCACGTGTTGGCGACGATGAAAGAATGACTGAATTAAAACGTCGTGTAACTTCAGGACAAGCCTTTGGTAATCGTTGTGAAATGATTTCAGCTGCTAGAGCAAAAGAAATTTGTCCACTACTTGAAGAAGATGTTATTCAAGGTGCCTTGTGGGACCCAGATGCAGGTTTGGTGAAGCCACGCTCACAAACTGTGGCTGGAGAGTTGGTTGAAGCTGCTGTAGAAACGGGTAAGCTTCAAGCTTTTGCGAATACATCGTGTACGGGTTTAAAAATTGAAGATGGTCGAATTAAGGGTGTAGAAACAGAAAAAGGCTATATAGAAGCTGACCATGTAGTTGTGTGTGCAGGTTTATGGGGACGCTTAATTGCTGAAATGGCAGGTGAAGACTTACCTGTAATGCCAGTTGATCACCCTTTGACTTTCTTCAAGCCTTATGAGGAATTTGCTGGAACAGGAAAAGACATAGGCTATCCCCTATTAAGAGATCAAGGAAACTCTGCTTACTTCCGAGATACAGGCGACCCTAAAACACCTGAAGGTGGACAGATTGAATGGGGTTATTACGAAGAAAAAAATCCACGTATGTGTCACCCAAGAGATCTACTAGAGAAGGAAGAATGTCGTTTATCTCCCTCGCAACGTGATCTAGAGCTAGAAGAAGTTATCGAGCCACTGGAGCGCGCTATCGAGCTCACACCTATCTTAGGTGAACTTGGTTATGACGAGAAATACTCGTTTAACGGATTGCTTCAAGTCACTGCAGATGGTGGACCATCCATTGGTGAATCAGCTAACGTACGTGGTCTTTGGTACGTAGAATCTGTGTGGGTTAAAGATGGTCCTGGTACGGGCAAAATTGTTGCTGACTGGATGACAGATGGTATCACTCATCTTGATCATTCAAGTATCGATGTGGCACGTTACTATCCATTTCAGTGTGAAGAACAGTACATTCACGATCGTTGTTATGAAACTGCGTTTAAAATATACAACCCGCCAGTTCATGGGCGCGAGCCTTATACAGCAGCTCGTAACTATCGTCAGAGCCCATTTTATGAGCGTGAAGTCGCACTCGGTGGTTATTTTATGGAAGCTGCGGGTTGGGAACGCGCACACGGTTATGCAAGTAATGAACACCTACTAGAAAAATATGCAGATCAAGTCCCTGTTCGTGAAGTTGAATGGGAGAATCGTCACTTCTGGCGTGTATCAAATGCAGAACAGTTAGAAATGTCTAACTCCGTAGGCATGATTAATTTATGTCACTTTGCTGTTTATGACGTAACAGGTGATGATGCGGCAGAGTTCATGGAATTTTTATGTGTCGCTAAAGTTGCTGGAGACACTGCCATTGGCAAAGGTATCTACACGCATTGGTTAGATGCTAAAGGCGGTGTTAGAGCTGACCTGACAGTTTTACGTTTAGCCGAAGATCATTTCCGCGTAATTGACGGTGGTTACAACGGTAACCGTGATTTCGTATGGATGAAGCGTTTATCTGCGGACAATGGCTTCCATAAGCTAAGTATCGAAGATAATTCAAGTAATCAAGGATGTATTGGTCTTTGGGGTCCTGAAGCACGTGTAACCCTAGAAAAATTACTCGAAAATCCTGAAGATATTAGTGATGCAAACTTCCCTTATGTATCTACCAAAGATCTACAAATAGCAGGGGTAACTGTCAAGGCATTCCGTATCTCTTATGTGGGTGAACAAGGCTGGGAGTTACACTTCGATCATGCTGATGGTCTACCTATTTGGGATGCTTTATACGATTTAGGTGTCTTGCCAGTGGGTATTGAGACTTACTCAAACAGTCGTCGTTTAGAAAAAAGTTTGCGTTTACAAAACTCAGATATCTTGACTGAATACAACCTAATAGAAGTAGGACTTGAGCGTAAAGTGGTTAAAGCTGCAGATTTCTACGGTAAAGAAGCTTATATAAAGATTCGTGAACGCGAGAACCAGCCTGCTTACCTTTGTACTTTAACAATGGAAAATAACATTGATGCTAATGGCGTTGCTCGTTTCCCAATGGGTGCTTGTCCCATTATCGATCCTGATACTGGTGAAACAATCATCGATTCAGAAGGACGTCGTTCATACACTAGCAGTATTGAATATGGGCCAAGTGTGGGTAAAAATATAGCCCTTGCTTTCTTGCCCTTTGAGTATTGCCAAGAAGGTCTTATGTTAAATATGGACTACATGACAGAGACTTATCAAATGAAGGTCGCAGCAGTGGGTTATGGAGCATTGTATGATCCTGAGAATATTAAGCCTCGTTCTTAGCTTCACTTCTCTTTTTACTTATTCATTTAAGTAACATAAGAAAATGCCGTTTCAATCGAAACGGCATTTTTATAGATAAGATTTATTATGGTGTAGATTTTTTGACCTAGATTGATTTGATCTAAATAAATACAAAGGCTATCGAATAAGCTATCAAACCGACCATTATGGTTTTAAACATATGCTTGGTCACTAATGCCGTAATAATAGAAGCCACTAAACCGTATAAATAAGCATTATCAAAAGCTAAATCTAGCTCACCTTGATGAATCAAACTAGTCTGTGAAATGATAGCCGTAAGTACAGCAATGGGAACAAAATCTAAAGCTCGCTTTAATAAGGGATGAATTCGAAATCGCCCAGCTAAAGCAATGGGTAAATATCGGGGCGTAAATGTCACTACCATCATCCCCAAGATTAAAAACCAATCATTCATGGTTTTCCACCTGTTTCATTTTTAGCACCATCCGAGGCTTCTGATAAATAAACACCCACCGCGATAGCCACTAAAGATGAGATTAGCAAACCACTTTGGTAAGGCCAAGTATGCGTCATTAATGCGGTAAAGAACGCTGTAACCGCACAAGCCCACTGCGCTTTATTTTTCAAGATCGGAACAACGATACCCACAAAAGCCACAACCATTGCAATATCTAAGCCCCATTTAGTCACATCGGGAATTTCCTGACCTAAATAAATACCCAAGGCAGTGCAACATTGCCAATTAAAATACATGGCAAAAGCACAACCAAAATAATACCAATGAAAATTAGGCATTTTAGGATCATCAATCAAGCCTTTAGATAATGTCGCAAAGGATTCATCAGTCAACCAAAAAGACATTAATACTCGGATTTTCTGAGGTAGTTTAGTGACATAAGGCATCATGCTAACTGCATATAACATATGCCGTAAATTCACCACAAATACGGTTAACACAATAATTGGAATTGCCGCACCTACGCCTAACAGCGTTACTGCAACAAATTGTGATGACCCTGCAAAAACAAACAGTGACATCCCCATTGTTGCAAAAACAGATAAACCATTTGCTATCGCTAAAGCGCCATACACAATACCAAAAGGTGCCGCAGCAATAAGCAACGGGATAATGTCACGCGCACCTTTCAAGAATAAGTCACGGTTAGACATAATGACTGTATTGAGATTTGAATTGATACTGGAGTTACTGCTTTGGTGATCCATTTGAAATGTGTTCACAATCAGATTTGCAAGAATTTGCATTAAAACAGATCAAACTGAGATTTTATAGTTTAAAAATGACACCCCCCTACTTTTTAAAGATACTTATAGAAACCGAGTCAGTAATGTTCAAAAAGTGGGGGGGTGTCATTTTTCAAATAGAGTCTAATCCCATTAATAATTTACAGTAAACCACGCTCAGCAAATGACACAACGTTATCCCCTATGATGAAATGATCCAGTACCCGAACATCGATCATTTCAAGCGCATCTTTGAGTTTATGAGTAATGGCATTATCAGCCTGGCTAGGTTCTGCAACTCCCGAAGGATGGTTATGTGCAAGCACTATTGCAGCTGCATTATGGTGTAATACGCGTCGTACTACTTCGCGTGGGTGAACACTGGCTGCATCTATGGTGCCACGAAACAGTTCTTCGTATTCAATCACCCGATGTTTGTTGTCCAGAAAGAGACAAGCGAATACTTCGAAAGGATATTGTTGCAAACGCGATTTTAAGTAGTTTTTTACATCAGTGACGTTATTCATAGCATCGCCACGTTTGATTTTTTCTTCCAAATAGCGTCGGCTCATTTCTACAACCGCCTGCATTTGCACGAATTTAGCTTGACCTAAACCTTTACTTTGACAAAAGCTTTTTTCATCAGCACTTAACAAGGGGGCGAGACCGCCATTTTCAGATAGTAAATCACGGGCTAAATCGACCGCACTTTTACCTTTAATGCCTGTGCGTAAGAAAATTGCTAACAGCTCAGCATCAGTGAGTGCTTCTGCGCCTTTATTAAGTAGTTTTTCGCGGGGTCTGTCTTCGACAGCCCAATCAGTAATTGCCATGAATTTTCTGTAACTTAGCTGTATAATGTAAATCATTATGTCAGCTTTAACTAACAAACGAATCCTTATCGGGATAAGCGGTGGTATCGCCGCTTACAAAACGGCCGAATTAGCACGTGCGTTAATCAAACACGGGGCAGAAGTTCGTGTCTGCATGACTAAGGCAGCGACTGAATTCATCACCCCGTTAACGCTTCAAGCATTAACGGGGAATCCAGTCAGTTCTGAATTACTTGATCCCGCTGCAGAAGCTGCTATGGGGCATATTGAACTAGCACGTTGGGCAGATTTAATTATGATCGCGCCCGCTACTGCAGACTTAATCGCGCGTTTAGCAAACGGACATGCCGATGATTTGCTATCGACTATTTGTCTCGCTACAGAAACACCAATACATTTAGCCCCAGCGATGAATAGGCTGATGTGGTCAAACGCTGCAACCCAAGACAACTGCAAAACCTTATCGCAACGTGGTTACACGCTTCATGGCCCAGCTGAAGGAGAGCAAGCCTGTGGCGAGATTGGCGCAGGTCGTATGCTGGAAGCACAAGACTTAGCTGATCTTGTTATTTCAGTATTTGATAAATCTATATTTAATCAGAGCATCGCAAAGCTACCATTATCGGGGAAAACGGTTTTAATTACCGCAGGCCCTACCCGCGAGGCGATTGACCCAGTTCGTTATATTACAAATCGTAGCTCAGGAAAAATGGGTTATGCCATTGCAGCTGCAGCACAAGCACTTGGCGCAACGGTTCAATTAGTTTCTGGCCCAGTCAGCCTAGAAGCCCCTGATGGTGTTGAAAGATCATTTATTGAATCCGCTGCACAAATGCATGACAAAACAATGGCCTTAGCTAACGATGCTGACATTTTTATCGCAACAGCAGCTGTCGCCGATTATTCACCGGCACAAGTAGCTGAACAAAAAATCAAGAAAGATTCAAAAGGTCAAAACTCGAATCAAGAACTATCTTTAAAACTACAAACCAATAAAGATATATTGTCAGATGTATCTCACGCTTTCCCACGTTTATTCAGCGTAGGCTTTGCGGCGGAAACTGAGAATCTTATTGAAAATGCATTGGGTAAATTAAAGCGTAAAAACTTAAATATGATTGTTGCAAATCAAGTAGGGGAAAATAAGGGGTTTGACAGAGATACCAATCAGATTGAGATTCTTTGGCAAGATGGACAGCTATCACTTCCTGAGCAAGATAAGAAAACACTGGCTATTGAATTGATGACTACTATCACTGAACATTTCATTGCTAGCTCTACACTAACATCGAAATAACTCACTATTATTGATGAGTAATATTAGTTAACTCATTAAGAAATTTATAAACAACATTTTTAAAAGATTACGGGCTTAAGAACAATGATGAATGATCCTGATTTCGAAGAAAGTACCCAACCTATTGTCGATTATCAAATTTTAGATGAGCGTATTGGTGACACAATACCTTTGCCAGAATATGCCACTATTGGCTCAGCTGGAATGGATTTACGGGCTTGTATCGATTCATCTTTAACTGTAAACCCTGGTGAAACTCATCTAATACCAACTGGCATCGCAATTCACATTGCGAACCCTACTTTGGCAGCTACTATTTTACCTCGTTCAGGCATGGGCCATAAACATGGAATTGTCTTAGGCAATTTGGTCGGCTTAATAGATTCTGACTACCAAGGCCAGTTGTTCATATCCTGTTGGAACCGTGGTGATAAAGCCTACACTATTGAAATGGGCGATCGTATTGCTCAATTAGTGATTATTCCAGTAGTTCAAGTTCGATTAAATCAAGTCAATTCATTCGATGAAAGTGATCGTGGTGATGGTGGTTTTGGCCATTCTGGTCGGAAATAAACAATCAAGATTGAAAATTACCCCAACATAATGACGAAGCACCTATAGCCACCCATGAAAACAAATATCATCAATAAAGATATTTTCAAAGCCTATGACATCCGTGGAAAAATTGGCACAGATTGGTGTTTGAATGATAATTACAATGATGCTTTTTTAATTGGCCAAGCACTTGGTAATCAGCTGGTTAAATCGAAATCGAATAAGATTATTGTTGGGCGTGATGGTCGTAATTCGAGTGAGGGTATATCTGAAAATTTAATTTTAGGTTTATTGTCAGTAGGATGTGACGTTACTGACATTGGTCTTACAGCGACTCCGATAGTCTATTTTTGTCTTGATCAATTAGGAATTTCAAACTGTGCAATGGTTACTGGCAGCCATAACCCCCCCATGCACAATGGTATCAAAATGGTCACTGACCGAGAGGCGACCTCTCAAGAAATGATCGAATCTTTATATTTTGACATCATCAACATTGAGTTTGACGGGAAGTTAGGAACATTTTCAAAATACGAAAATGCAGTCGCCGATTATCAACTAGCAATAACAAACAATATAAAACTTAACAAGAAACTCCGCATTGGTATTGATGCCGGTAATGGTGCAACAGCATTGTTTGCTGAGAATTTATTTACAGCTTTAGGTTGTGAGATTTACCCATTATTTTGTGAGGTCGACGGAAACTTCCCTAATCACTCACCTGATCCTACAACCCCTGAAAACCTTGAATCACTAATCGCTCTAGTAAAAGATAAAAATCTAGACTTGGGTGTAGCCTTTGATGGCGATGGCGATCGTATGATTGCCGTAGACAACAAAGGTACCTTGTTATGGCCTGACCGTATCTTAATATTATTAGCACAAGAAATACTCGCCAAAAACCCTAATTCACGCATCGTTTTTGATATTAAATGCAGCATGTTACTTGCCGCAGAAATTCGTAAAGCCGGTGGCCAAGCAGCTTTTTGCCCCAACGGTCATTCAATTATGAAACGCGAAGTACTTAGGTTAAATGCAATTATGGGGGGGGAATTTAGCGGCCATATTGTGATGCGAGATCGCTGGAATGATTTTGATGATGCACCTTATGTTGCGGCACGTTTTCTTGAAATACTCTCTAATACCGAAGAAACATGTCACCAAGTATTTCAAAAAATACCCGATTCTTACTCAACTCATGAATATAAAATCAAAGCAAAAGATATCCGCGCTGCAGCAAGCTTAGTCGCGGACTTTATTAAAAATGCAGATTTTGCAGGAGCCAACCTCAACTTACTTGATGGCTTACGCGTTGAATACGATGATGGCTGGGGCTTAATTCGCTCATCCAATACTAGTGCCGCCGTTGGAATACGTTTTGAAGCAACATCAGAAAAACGCCTTGAGGAAATCAAAGCACTATTTAGATCAGTATTTAAACGCATTGATCACAAACAAGAATTACCTTTTTAGGTATACTCGATTCAAGAAATTTAATCTAAAGATAACGTATACAAACGCCTCTCTAGCATCCTCTTACTTAATACTGAAACAAAAGAAAATTACCATGTCATCAGATGCCAATCATATTGCTCATATTTTAACTGAAGCCCTACCCTATATTCAGCGTTACTCGGGAAAAACTATCGTTATCAAATATGGCGGAAACGCTATGACTGATGAGAAACTAAAAAAGAATTTCGCGCATGATGTCGTACTATTAAAACAAGTAGGTATTAATCCAGTCATTGTCCATGGTGGTGGCCCTCAAATCGGCAACTTATTAGAGCAAATTGGCAAAGAAAGTAAATTTATCGAAGGTATGCGTGTAACTGACGCAGAAACCATGGATATCGTTGAGATGGTTTTAGGCGGATTAGTCAATAAACAGATCGTAAATAATATTAATCAAGCTGGTGGTCGTGCTGTTGGTTTAACGGGAAAAGATGGTAACTTAATTACTGCTGAAAAATTGAACTTAAAGAATTCTGACTCAGAGTCAGTCGACCTAGGACAAGTGGGCACAGTTAAGAAAATTAATCCTGGAATTGTTAAATTACTCGATAGCGAAAAATTTATACCCGTAATCGCTCCTGTTGGAGTTGGAGATGATGGTCAATCCTATAACATCAATGCAGATGTTGTGGCTGGGGAAATCGCTGCTGTGTTAGGGGCAGAAAGATTATTGCTTTTAACCAATACTGCGGGAGTGCTAGACAAGCAAGGAGCGTTATTGACAGGTCTTGATAAAGCCGATGTAGAAAGACTAACGGTTGATGGGACTATTCAAGGCGGTATGTTGCCCAAGATTCAATGTGCAATGGACGCTGTTGATGCTGGAACAGAGTCAGCCTGCATTATCGATGGAAGAGTACCGCATGCCGTTTTATTGGAACTACTCACCGATGAAGGAATCGGTACCCTAATTAGAAAAAACTAACTAAGCATTAAACCTTTCAGTGACGGGAAACATTGTTGAGATTCTATGCGCCGTTCCATCCAACCTGACTGAAATTTTCTTAACTTCAGGGTCTTTTATAAATTCTGAAAGTGTAATTGCACTCAAAAATTTAAATAACTGTTCACTTAAATCATTCCATAAGTGATGGGTTAAGCATTTCTCACCCTTGTTACAATCTAACTTCCCTTTACAATTAGTGTTATCGATAGACTCGTCAACGGCCAAAATAATATCTGCAACGCTGATTTGACTTGGCGGTTTACCTAAGCGATAGCCTCCACCGGGACCTCGCACTCCCTGAACCAAACTTGCTTGACGCAGCAATGAAAATAATTGTTCTAAATACGATAAAGAGATTCCCTGACAACTAGAAATATCAGAAAGAGTCACAGGGCCATCATTATCATGCAATGCCAGATCCATCATTGCAGTTACTGCATAACGACCTTTCGTTGATAATTTCATTTTGTGACCTCAATACTTTTAAGTGCTAATAATAAGCGTATACCTTGAATATAGTTTATCCAAACAAGCATGTACACTAGTTATACAAATAACCTAGTGTTTATGTAAAGTTTAAAATTAACTATAGTAGCATTGAGTTTATCTAATTCTATTTATCTAATCTTTAAAAGAGTGTCCTTGATAATCTAAATAGCCTAGCCATTTATGTAAAAATCGATTTAAGCGCCAACGGCAAACTAACATGCTGTCCAACTCACTTTCCCATAAACGCGTGTCTTGACCAGTGATTCGACAATTTCGGCTTACCACATCAGCCTGACGGGAATCATGATAGATTTGAACCTTTAAGTCTGGCCTTCTCTCTTCATCTTCAAATAAATAATTCATTAAAATAAGCGTTGTATGACTAGATCGCTCAAGCACTTTAATTTGCACTGATACGCCATCATCTATGCTTGATATAGATTCATCTGGCAGCTGACGAATATCCCCACAAAAGAGTCTAAGACGTATATAATTAGATTCATACATATCCATTAATGCAACAAATGAATGCGGTCGAGGATTGAACGTTGTTGTGTTATTTGTCGAGTATTTATTATTTTTTACTTCCATTGTCCAATTTTATCATAAGCCACATCATTAGCCACTATGTACTACAGCAAACCAATCAAAATACAGCCCGTAAAAACCCAAGCTTTCACTGACCAAAAACCCGGTACATCAGGTTTACGTAAAAAAGTGACTACGTTTAAACAGACTGATTATTTGCAGAATTTTGTTCAATCAATTTTCAACTGCTTGCCTAAATTACGCGGATCAACTTTAATATTGGGAGGTGATGGTCGCTTCTATAATCGCGAAGCAATTCAAATTATTTTGCGCATGGCGGCTGTCAATGGCGTTGCAAAGGTCATTCTTGGTCAAGGCGGTATTTTCTCAACTCCTGCAGTTTCACATCTCATTCGAAAGCATAAAGCACTAGGTGGCATCATTCTCTCAGCCAGTCACAATCCGGGTGGTATGGATGGTGATTTTGGCATCAAATACAACATCAGTAATGGTGGCCCTGCTCCTGAAGAATTCACCAATGCGGTATTTGAAGAATCTAAAAAAATTAAGGAATACAACATTGCTGGCGTTAAGGGTATTCCCTTAGATTTAATCGGCTCTTATACACTCGAAAGAATGCAAATTGAAATCATCGATTCAGTTGATGATTACGCTGAATTAATGTCACAGTTATTCGACTTTGATAAAATCAGTAAGCTACTCAAATCTCCAGATTTTTCTATCTGCTTCGATGCAATGTACGCGGTCACAGGTCCGTATGCGAAAAAGATTCTAGAACAAATGCTCGGCGCTGAAGAAGGCTCTGTCATTCGTGGTGAAAGCTTACCAAACTTTGGTGGTGGCCACCCAGACCCTAATTTAGTCCATGCAAAACAACTCGTTGCCCGTATGTATGATACGAATGAAACAGGCAGCACACCTAATTTTGGTGCGGCATCTGATGGTGATGGCGACCGTAATATGATTATGGGTGATTACTTTTTTGTAACACCGAGTGATTCCCTTGCGGTAATCGCAGCAAATGCTAAATTAATTCCTGCTTACAAAGACGGTATTAAAGGTATCGGCAGATCAATGCCTACCAGCCAAGCATCCGATAAAGTTGCTAAGAAACTGGGTATTCCCTGCTATGAAACACCAACCGGTTGGAAATTTTTTGGTAATCTTTTAGACGATAAGCGCATAACGATGTGTGGTGAAGAAAGCTTTGGCACAGGCTCTGATCACGTTCGTGAAAAAGACGGACTTTGGGCAGTACTAGCGTGGTTAAACATTCTTGCTGAACGCGAACAGAGCGTCGAGGATATCTTACGTCAGCATTGGTCAGAGTATGGTAGAAATTACTATACACGCCATGACTATGAGAACATCCCTAGTGAATCTGCAAATCAATTAATTGATAACTTACAATCAAATCTTGATTCATTAGCGGGACGAGTCTTTAACAACCGAACAGTCACAATCGCGGATAATTTTACTTACCATGATCCTGTAGATGACAGTATCAGTGAAAACCAAGGTATTCGGATTATTTTTGATGACGATGCCCGCATTATCTTCCGCCTTTCAGGAACGGGAACAGGTGGGGCTACTTTACGTTTGTACATTGAAAGATATGTAGAAGATATCAAACAGCATGATCTTGAAACTCAAGAAGCGCTTTATGATTTAATTGAAACCGCTGAATTACTAGCGAATATTATTGGCTTTACAGGTAGAGATGAACCTACCGTCATTACCTAATATGCGAGTGAATTAAATGCATTATCAAAAAGTGGGGGGGTGTACTTTTAAAGCGCTCAGCACTAGCATTTCGACAAGCTCAATACAGGCATTTAGACTTTGTTCTATACAGGCATTTCGGCTTCTCTCGATTCAAGCTTTTTTCTTTACTCAATACAAGTCTCCAACAGACTAACTAATCAATTTGTCTAAATCAGCAGAATAAGCAAGCGTTAGCGAATGATTTTAATCATTCCCTGCCACTTAAATTACTTATTTAATAAAGTAACCAACTACCTTCCAAGGCTCTTTACGAATATTAAATGTTAAGGTCTCAATTGCATCTTTTTTGTTTTGAAAAGCCGTTTTAAATTGTAAAACAAGGTACTTACCATCTGGAGCGCCAGGTAATGATAAAAACTCTTTAGCGTTTATTTTTCTTCGAGAAATCACTTTACCTAGCGGAGTACGAACCTGATTAATGACTTTTGTCCATTTTTCTTGAGTAATTTGTTGTTTGAAAAAAGAATCTGCTTCACGCCAAGTTTCAGAGTATTTTCCTGAATCAACTAACTGTAACCATTTTTTTGATAATTCAATATCGTTGAAGTTTTGAGCATATACAACTGATGAAAGTATGAGTAAAAATAGACTCGAATAAAATTTCATCTTTCCAAACATTATCTTTTCAATTTTCATATGTCTAAGTGTCATATATCTAAGTGTCATAGGTTTTTTTTCATCGCTGACAAGCTAAGTAACAGAGTTATTAAGCAATAATCTCTGCTACCAACGCATCTTTAAATAATAGAACAGATTGTTCATTATCTATTAAAAATGCTCCGCTTCCATTTGAATAAATTATCTTCCCATCATCACTAATAGCATAAGATAAAACACTGTGAGCCAAAACAGTCTCCTGTCCTTGCTTACTGCGTTTAATTAATTCCCAGTTTTTAGGTACTAGAGAAGGCACACCTTGAATATTAAATCCTTTCTTTAAGGCTTCCTCTGCATTAATTCGCTTACCCTTTAGAATCATATCTTTCATATCTGCCTCAACATAAGGCGATGAAGCACTGGTTAAAGGCTCACGCGAATACATCAAGGAAAAGAAGTTTAAATAATGAAACACGGCACGCAGTAATCTAAACGGAAACATCAACGTATCTGTTATAAAATTACTCGTTTTGTACTGAGGTAACTCATAGGGTCGTCGAATAAAAAACAAATCTCCGTTGTTAGAAACTTTAGGGTCTAAATAATCAAAGCTATCATTCTCTAAAACAGGTGTAACCTCTCCTTTTTCGCTGTCTAATAATTGAATAGATGATGGGCCGCGAGCCATGACATAACCATCAGCACTTCTCGCTAATCCCATTGATTGAAATACAATTTGCGAGGCGCCATCTGGTAACCAACAAGGTGAAACATCTTCAGTATCCCCACCCGTTAATTCACGGGCCGAATCACCTTCAGCATCCATCAACAAGATATTAGAAACACCGCTGACATGAGCCGAAGAGCATAAAATATTGTCTCGCTTAGTATCATAATGAAGATCTCTATAATCCATACTTTGTCGATGTGCTAAACGATGCTCTTCTTTTGAGTTCATGTCATATCTAAACAATCCGCCAAAACCTTCACCCTTCAAAAAATAGAGAACCTTATTGCCTGGAAGCATTTCAGCCGCGCTGAAATTAACATCGATGGCATTTTCTTCGAACTGCCTCACGCCACCAACGGGTGTTGTTCCCCAACTAGTCCCTTGCTTCCAGCCATGTTGAGCGTTCTTTTTTTCTGCCCTATCCAGAAGGCTTTGTATATGAGTACTTTGAATTTCAGAGATTTGATTGTTGCTATCGTTAGCAAACAATTTACCTTTAGATAGATAAGCTAGATTACATTTATCGAGCAAAGAGGATTCAATTTTTGCTCCAGAACCATTCTTTAAAAACACATTTTGAGAATCTGTATTATTGCTTGAAGAATCACTCGATGAATGTGATTGTTGTTGTTTTATAATAAAAACAACAATAATAACCAGGAAAATCAATAGAATAAAATGCATAAGTACCTAATGTAATACTTTGATAAAAAACAACGTTTAAGGGATGTATTATGATAAAAATGACACCCCCCCACTTTTTGGTAGTTTTATAGCCCTGCTAAAAACACTTTAATAATTATAATCAGTGTCACACGCCGCGATAATTGTAATCTCAACTAATAACTCTTTTCTTGCTAAACGTGACTCACCACAAGCTCTGGCTGGCGCATGTTCAACAGGCAACCAAGCGTTCCAAATCTCATTCATTGCCGCAAAATCGTCCATATCAGCTAGCCAAACAATCGCTTGTAAAATCTGATTTGGGCCAGACCCTGCTTCGGCTAATAAGGCTTCTATTTTATTAATACAGTCAGTGGTTTGCCCTTGAATATCATTTTCAGCATCACCCACTTGACCCGATAAATAAACCACTCCGTTATGTTTTACAATTTTAGAGGCGCGTTCGTTACTGTGCATTCTTTCAATCATTTTTTTACTCCGTTTTAATTTAAGATTATCAATACCTCTAACTATAAAACAGAATGAGTTTACTGCCACAAATATATTATCTTTATCAACCTGACTTTATCAAAAGCATGACTTTATTAAAAATAATCTCTTTATAAGAAAATGACTTTTTCAAATCAATGTCTTTATCCAAATTCAATCATTATCGTTATACTTGCTTGATGCCTATGTCTAATCCCATCAAAGATAGTAAAAATTTAGAAACTCTAATCTCTAAGTTAAAAGATAAACATAGAATCTGGATATTGACAGGTGCCGGCATTAGCGCACCTTCTGGAATTCCTACTTACCGTGATGATAAAGGTGAATGGAAGTCTGCTAATCCCATTCAACATAATGATTTCATCAAGCATGAATCCTATCGTCAACGATATTGGGCGCGCAGTATGGTTGGCTGGAAATTGACAGGTAGGGCTAAACCGAATCCAACTCACCATGCAATCACGGCACTTCAACTGACGAGTAGAGTTTCGCAGATAGTCACACAAAATGTGGATGGCTTACACAACATTGCCGCTAGCAAAGACGTGATCGATTTACATGGTCGACTCACTGAAATCAAATGCTTGAATTGTGAGGAAGTTAGTAAACGCGCTGACTATCAACCACGCTTAGTTGAAATCAATCCAGAGTTAGATGATTACCATGCCACCATCATGCCCGACGGCGATGCCAATGTAGAAAACTTTGATATGTCGAGAATTAGCATTCCACCCTGTAACAATTGTGGTGGTGTATTAATGCCTAATGTCGTATTTTTTGGTGGTGTCGTTCCTAAACCAAGAGTTGAAAAAGCATTTAGTACCTTAGCTGAATCAGATTGTATTTTGGTAATAGGGAGTTCTTTAAAAGTATTTTCGGGTTTTCGTTTTCCGCGCTGGGCAAGTCAAAATAATTTACCGATGTATGCGATTAATCAAGGTGAAATGCGAGGTAACGAATTATTCGATTTCATCCTAAGTGAGCCTTGTGAACAGGCAATGCCAATTATTGCTAATAAACTAACTTTAAACTGACACCCCCCTACTTTTTGATGATTTTTATCTGAAGAAAAGTTCAATCTGATCAAAAAACATAAGGAATAAAACGCCACGTTCGATTGCAATAATCAGCATAGCCATCAAATTCAGATTTCAAAAAGGCTTCTTCTATAAACACGGCACGAATCACAAAACTAAAACCAATCATCGCTGCTATCGCCACCATAGTAAGTCCACTAGACAGAGCCAGTCCAAAACTCACGCATAAATTAAACGCATAAATGGGATGACGAATGTGAGCATAGATGCCTGATTCAGTTAAGTCGAAGGGTTTATAGGCATCGAATAACGGTGAGTAATTATCATCTAATTGTGCGAAAGCATGAGTTAGCCCAAAGTAGCCAAATAATACGCAAAACGCCCCAATGATTTGAAGATTTGAATATTGATAAAAGTAAAACGTACTTGGAAAAGTAAGCCAGTAACTTAATACCGTGCTTAGCATTGAGAAAACAAACAAAACCTTACTTAAATGGCGAAAACTATTTATTGATGGCGCTTTCTCTTTATTTTTCGCGTAGCGCTGTTGCGCTCGTTTTTGCGTATAAGAAAATGACATTCGTATAAATACGAAAGTCACAATACTTGTGCAAAGTATCGAAATCCACATTTAAGATAAATTCCGTTAACTAGCTACTTAGCTTCAAGAACATAAATGCAGAAACAATACCTATACCAAAAGCGATTGCGCTCATTTTAAATACATACTTTTTTACACCGCTCACTAACATCGGATTCTTAAAAGGATCCAGACTATTGTGCGCTCGTAACACTTTCCAAACACCCTCTGACTGTTTAAAAATAACGGTCCAATTAGAACTATATTCAAAGGCTTTTCCTTTTTTATCAAGCATTTGGTTACTGGCGTTGCCCTTGCATATTGCAATATCGCCCTCAAAGTGAGCAGGTTCAGGATTTAATTGGGTAGTAAAGGAGCCACTTCCAATCATTTCATCACGAGAGATCTTCCACTGTTTGGCAAAAGCATCAAAATTATCGAAAGACTTATCAGTGAAAGAGACAAATGAAAAGTCATCGTCGATATGTTCACGCATATCTTCAATAGTGTTGTTTTTAACAGCATTCTCAAAGATAGCTTGCAGCGCGCGAAGTTGCTCTCGACTACTTTCATGTTTATCAACTGAATCGTTTGTTTTATGACTTTTGCTTTCCATATTCATCTTCCTGTTATTTCAATATGCTTAGGAGAAATTCTGACTAGAAGTTTTGTAAGCACATGATACTGTAAATATGCCTAAATCATCACTGGCTGTATCTAATTTCTGAAATCCTACGGAGCTTACTAATTGATCCATTTCCGCTTGAATTCGACGTCGCATAATCCAACGTTTACCTTGTCGATTATTTAAGAGTCGACCAATCATCTCTATTTGCGGATGCCATGGCTGACCGGTATAAATCAAATACCCGCCCTCTTCTAGCATAGAGAACAAATACGCTAACGCCTGATGCACCTGTTTATTATTTTCGTATAACTCAAATAGACCAGAGATAACAATAATATTGGGCTGAATGCTTAGCGTGTTATCCGATACTAAATTAAACACATTATGCTGGCTGAAACTGACCTTAGGCATAGCCAAGGTTTTACTTAGTTTTTTTGCCACTGCGATTGAAGTTTCATCAATATCATTAAGATGTAACTGAATTTCTGCATCGGCTTTTTGCTGTAATTCGAATAAGTAACGACCTACGCCTGACGCGACATCTAATATGACAGGCTGTATATTTGCTGCTATTTGTTGTTGAGTCAGTTTTTCTAGCGTGCTTTTTAAGTGTTTTTTACGCGTTTGAATTCCCTTCCAACCGACAGAATTCAAAAACACCCGATCAATGAATCGCCCAAAACTATTTTTTCCTGATGCTTGATTTTGGTAGACGTAATCGAGCATTACCCCTGAATCAAAGCCTTTTTCTAGCCCCAATTGAATGCCTTCACTAAGTTTACCAAAGCGATTGAATAAAGTTCGATAGCTTGTGTAATAGAGCTGCTTTGAAGTGGAGCCTTTGTCTAATAACTCCGCATACTCGGTTTGTGTGTGCGCTCTTGCAGTAGGTATGACCATAGGTAATTGCTTTACTCTATGAGAAAACTGTTCTGCAATGAATTCTTGAGTTGGCTGGATAAATTTATGCTGTTCTGTTTCAAAGAAAATAGCGTGCCGAAACCCTTTTAAAACAATATGCTTTTTAGTGACACTAGAAATTCCCTGTATAAATTGATCATGATATTTATTATGCACAATATGATCATCAGTAGCAGTGAACAGCAATACGGGCGTTTCGAAATCAGCTAAGCGTTTAAAACAGCGTTTAGATGCTTCAAATAAAGTGACCAATACATTTACACCAATTTTTTTAGTGATTAACTTATCATTGGCATAAGCTTCTGCGGCTTTTTTATCTCGGGTTAGTAGATTTGGACGAACATAACTAGTGACAAATTTATTGCTTGTAAAGCGACTTAATAGAGTCAGTGCTGGCAATGCGAGTGGTATATACAACTTAATTGAGAATGCTGGTGCAGCCAGAACACAGGCTTTAATATTAGCGCCATAATTGAGAACCCAACTCAGTACCATCGTTGAACTCACGCTGTTTGCAATCACCAACATATCTGAAATTTGAATGCCAAATTCTTGACGGATATGACCCGCAAAACTATTTAAATCTTTCACCCAAGTCGTAAAATCCGGAGCCCAAGCAGGCTCGCCTTCTGATTCTCCATGACCGCGTAAATCAAAAGAAAAACACCAATAATCACCTTCAGATATTTTATCTGCAACGGGAATCATTCTTGCAGAATGCTCATGTCCGCGATGCAATAACAGCAAGGTATCGTTGGTATCACGTTGTGGCTTTCGAAAGTGATACAACAGTGATAAGCCATCAAAAGTATTAAACCGTGCTTGCTGCCATTCACTCATAAATGACCACCCGACAACAGCAAAAGTCCGAACACAGGGGCAGCGAGCAATAAACTATCTACACGATCTAAAATACCACCATGTCCCATAATTGATGCCCCTGAATCTTTTATTTGAAGACCACGTTTTAACTTAGACACCACTAAATCACCCCAAAAACCAGCTAAACTTAATACACTGCCAATAGCAAAAGCTTCCAATATTGATGTATTTAAAACATGAGGCAAAAGTAGAACACTCAATAATGAAGTAACGAAGATACCACCCCAAACCCCTGCTACGGTTTTATTTGGACTGATCTTTGGCGCAATAGGCGTTTTTCCAAACTGCTTACCTATTACATACTGCGCAATATCATTAACCGCAATGATGAAAAATAGTGTTAATAATAAGTAGTTATAGTCTGATTGTTGTTGCAACGATAAGCTGGCAATTAATGCTATTGAAGACAAGGAAAAACAACAATATAAACTGAAGCTTATGAAGTATAACGATGAGTTTACTGGAGTTAAATATGCAATAAAAACAGTCATTATTGCAGCGATAAAAACCTTACCGCACTGATCTGGAAAACAAAACATTATCATACTGAAAACAGATATGACTAAAAGAAAGAGTATGGGTTTTAAAGTTTTGATGTTTATTTTTAACAAGCCACATAATTCATACACAACCCATAACAATAAGGTAGTTATAAATAGTTGAATCACGATAGGTCCTAACAAATAAGCACATAGAAAAACCGATGTGCAAAATGCAAAAATCATCCACCAAGCTAACAAGCGTTTCTTATTATTTATCCTTTCTGCTGTAGCGTCTTGTTTTATTTGATAAGTAACAAATACTGTCGCAATAAATAATAAAATTGATATGAAAACTACTAGATAAGTCATTGACTAGATTCGACAATTGATTTGAAACGATTCCAGAGTGTCAAGCCAGCCAGAAAAAGACCTATTACAATAAACGCTATTATCCATGCTGATGTTTCACTCAAAAATTCAGGGAAAAACCAAAGTACAATAGCTAAGATTCCCAAGTAAACAGCTCTGTCACTTTTTCCAAATGGTCCAGTATGTGAACGTATTCTATTGGTTTGATAGACCGCTAAACTTATAAACTCAGTTAGCAAAGCCAAAAGTGTTAATAGCCACCAAAGAATTAACACTATCTTTTGATTCCCTGATAACAAGAATAGAAAAGCACTGAACAATGCCGCATCAGATACCACATCACATACTTCATTTAAAACTAATCCAAGTGAAGTCTGTTTATTTATCTCTTTAGCCAGCATGCCATCCATAGCATTTAAAGCCATGCGCACGAACATCAACAAAGGAAAGCAAAGTAACAATAGGTTTGTATAAGAAGTCCATGCCATTAGAGCGGCATAAACAACACATAAAAAACAAGTAAATAAAGTAATTTGATTTGGACTGAAGTCCAGACGAATACAACCACTCAGCAGTGGCTTTAGCATAAGTTGAAAACGGGATTTTAATGCATACACACTTATTTTAATAATATGCACTTCCTCTAGTAAGTTTGAACGTAATCATTGAGCGTAGTGTGTTGACTGAGATAAAGATCAATTATTCAGGTGGAATACTGATTAAAACAATGATAAAAATGACACCCCCCTACTTTCTTATGCCTTTTTAATGCTGTTCTTTACTTAAACGAATTATTCAGCCTCCAAATAAGACACATTGCGATAACCATTCGGCAATAACTTACCACGTTTACCACGTTCAGCTTGGTATTCAACAATTTCACTACCTTGAATAGATTTATGTTTTTTACCTGCATGAACAATTAATTTAGCACCCTGAGGCAAGGCGATAATAGAAACAATATGCTCTTCACCTGCTTTCAATTTTTTACTCGGTACATTAATGATTTTATTACCTTTTCCGCGAGGTAACTGGGGTAATTCTTTAGCTTCAATAATTAATAAATACCCTTCTGATGTTACAGCTGCAATCATATCTGTTTCGATGTCAGTGAACTTCGAAGGATTAATAATTTGTGCACCTGCATTGCCTAGACTAACCGAAGCTTTACCGGCTTTTGCACGACTTAACATATCTTCAAACTGACAGATAAAACCATAACCGAAGTTACTTGCTAATAAGTAATACTCTTCATTTTTTGCCATTAAAGCCGATTTGAAGGTTGCTCCTACAGGTGTCGAGAAGCGTCCACTGAGTGGATCTCCTTGTCCACGAGCAGAAGGTAATGTATGAGCAGCAAGAGTATAACTTCGCCCTGTACTATCAAATAAGACCACCTGCTGGTTTGATCGACCTAGCGCTGAGGCTTGGTACTTATCTCCTTGTTTATAGCTAAGCGTATTACCATCAATCTCATGACCTTTAGCCGCACGAATCCAGCCCATTTCAGAGAGAACCACGGTGACTGGCTCAGAGGGTATCAATGCAGTTTCATCTAGAACTTGCGAAGCTTCACGAGAGACAATGGCAGAACGTCTATCATCTCCGTATTTTTCGGCGTCTTCTTTGAGTTCTTTTTTGATTAATGAGGTCAATTTAGCAGGAGAATCCAATAAGCCTTGAAGCTCATCGCGCTCTTTTATTAACTCATCTTGTTCAGAGCGAATCTGGAATTCTTCAAGTTTTGCTAAGTTACGAAGACGTAGGTTTAGTACAGCTTCTGCCTGAATATCACTAAGCGTAAAACGTTCGATTAAAACAGGTTTAGGCTCATCATTCTCACGAATGATTTTAATCACTTCATCAATATTTAGATGCGCAACCAACAAACCTTCTAGGATATGTAAGCG
>CALFUP010000087.1 GCA_937929875.1 uncultured Cocleimonas sp.
AGTGAAGAAAAACAACGCTTATTAATTCGATATTGGATTACCCAACAAGGTTTTAGCGCACCATCTGCTAAGAAGTTACAGCATATTTTTTCAGATGTGATCAAAACAGCAAACGATAAGCAGCCTTGTATCGAATGGAAAGGAGTGGAGTTACGTCGTTTTCAAAACCATTTATATATTATGTCGCCATTGTCTAAGCACGATATCACTCAGGTGATTCCTTGGCAGAATGAGCAACCGTTATTTATTCCAACCCTTGATATTACTCTTAAACCTCAATCACTTGGCGTTAATAACGAAGAGATAACCATAAGATTCAGACAAGGTGGAGAGTCGATTGAAATTCCTAAGCGCGGAAATATTAGTCTGAAAAATCTATTTCAAGAAGAACAAGTTCCGCCTTGGATGAGAGGGCGTTTGCCTCTTCTCTACATTGGTGAAAAGCTAATAAAAATCTGTGGTTTAGATGAAATAAAAGCACACCCCCCCACTTTTTAAACGTTTTTATTTGCTACAAGTCTCAACCGATAGAGGAAGTAAATGTTACACATCAGTTATCACTTCATTTTTCCCGCCATACTCATTGCAATCTTCTATCGAAAACAATGGAAAAAAAACTACTTAATTATTATGTCGACAATGTTAGTCGACCTAGATCATTTGCTCGCAAATCCAATCTACGATGCAGCCCGTTGCAGCATCGGTTTTCACCCGTTGCACACTATTCTCCCTATCATTGCGTATTTCGTTTTATCCATATTTCCTAAGACGAGACTGATAGGTTTAGGCTTGTTAATTCACATGGCTTTGGACTCATTTGACTGTCAAATGACAAATGGGATTTGGTTTAGCGGCTTATAAACCCTATTATAAAAGCTGAACCTAATTTTTTTAAACTCTAACTATGTATAAAGGACAGCACCTCTATATCAAGAAAGCCTCAGGAACCTATACCCATCATGGTTTAGGGGTAGGGGGTGATCGCGTGATTCATTATTCTGGTTTAGCAGATGATTTAACTATAGACGGTGTCATAGAAGAAATTTCATTAGATGATTTCTCGCAAGGTAAAGAGATCAACATAAAGCCTCATCTCAAGCGTAAACATAATACGGCAGATGCCATAATAAGGGCTGGGTTGCGGTTAGGAGAGGCTCAGTATCATGTATTGCATAATAACTGCGAACACTTTGTTGAATGGTGTATTTCAGGAGAACACCAAAGTAATCAATCCACCCGTGGCAAACTGATCTATTCTGCTGGTATTGGTGCTAGAGCATTATGGGGAGCAAAAAATCCATTAGGCTTTGTTGCTGGTGCCGCTGCAAGTTACGCGTATATCCATCATCAAGGAAAACAAAAAATTCCAGACTTTGAACAACTCGAAGCAGAATTTGAACGTGTAAAGAGGACTAAAAAGTTAATATTCAAACCTTAAAGTCAAACGTGACTTATAAAGCCCACATCGTTGAAAAACTATGTGGACTATAAATAGAACTTAATACTTAAATGGTAATGCCTTAAACGTCAGTGCTTGAGCTAGAAATCAGCTTGAACACCCACAAAATAACCATCAGTTTTTACATCAAAAGATAAGTCATCAAAGTCTTTGGTGTCGAAACTCTGAACTCTGTATCCCGCTTTAAGTCCAAGATCTACCGCGATCAAATTGAAATCATATCTTAGGCCTGCGATAGCATCAGTGACTTGGCTGCCATCATAATTTAAATGATGAATATCTGTATAAAGCGTAGTATTTAGAAATGGCAGAGCTAATTCAGCGTCAAGATAGGCATGAGGAATAGCACCTGAAAATTCTTGATTTAAAAATTTGCCTCCTGAAAACTGAGAGACTCCTAAACCGAGATCTATCGATAACATATCGTTATCAAGAATTTCATAGTAAGCGGTGTAATCGAGCTTGGTATATTCATAGCTGTCATTGTTCACTTCTGAAAGTGATAGTTTAAAGTTAGGGATTAATGGCACAGGGTGTTCGAAGGTGGCACTGGCAAAAATAGACTTACTATCGCCTGATATTTCCCCCGCTGAACTTCCTGTATTGTAACTGGGAGACCATAAACCAACTTCTAAATCAGCCCCTAAGAATGTGTCTGCCTTTACGGTATTAAGTGCCAAGCTACTCATTGTGAAAACACTTAAAGCAGCAATCATTGATAATTTTTTGGTTTTGATATTTGTATTCATATAGCCCTTCTGTATCTTTTTATAAAATTTTTTAGTTGTAATTTTAACGTTGTGAAAAGCATCTAAATACTCTTCAAACCTTAGTTAAAAATTAGAGACAGAAGAATATCAGTTTTGACATTTAAAATATTGTTTTTAAACAAAGCACTTTTAAATTATCTCAATAGGCTATACGCTTCCAGTTTATAGATTCTGATCGATGCTACTAATCGACTCAGTTAATTGAGTTATCTTTAATTTTTGTGATATTTATCACAGTTTTTTTATAATCCAGCGGTATGCTTGGGCTATTCATTGATTAATACTTTGCTGATGAAAATGATATATGCGTAAGGCTCTAATTGAGATTCGAATCCTCGTAGGGAACTTTTTGAATAATCGAATGACTATAATGTAGATAGTAACCTTGCATTTTTTATACCTCTTTAGACTCCCGAAAAGTCAAAGAGGTATTTTTTTGTCTGTTTTAAATAGGATAATCTATAAATTAACATCCTAAAAAAGTGGGGGGGTGTCATTTATTCGTCATTAGATATCAATATTTTAGCTTTGTTTTGATGTGCTCTCTAAGTGCCAAACTTTAGCGACTATTTTCCACTCATCCATTTCGTTTAAGACAAAGCTCAAGTGATCGACAAAAATACTGTCATGAGCTCTGAGTCGTAATTTTACTGTTGCACTTTTAGAAGATAGAAAATCAATCATAAGAATTTCTTCCTCGCGTTTTTGCTTTGCACTTGCGGGGGAAGGTCTGTTGGCTACGTCTTGGCGGAAGTTTGCTATCGGGTCTACTAATATGGTTCCTTCGTCGGCATCAAACAAACTGGATGAGGGGTGGAATATAGTATCTAACTTATCCACATCGCAAAAATAAATAGCATCCAGATACACGTCAATTGCTGTTAGTAGGTCTTGGTTTTTCATAGTCTTTCCTTTCTTTAATTAAGTGATTACTTTGTCGTTAGCATTTAGAAATAAACGTTCAAACACTGCATGAGTCGTACTTTATCAAGTAAGATGAAAACAAAGAATTGGCGAAAAAGACAAGTTACGTTAATATTACGCCATATTTTTTTAAAAACTTTAGAAAGGGGTTAACTTGAGTCAAAATCCACTTGTTTGCATTCTGACCTACAATAGGCTGTGTATTTTTGAGTTTGGTATTGCACTTGAAATATTTGCTTTATCTCGACCAGAGTTTGAACACTGGTATGACTACAAAGTCATAGCAACAGGAGAGGGTGATATTAATGGCCTTGGTGGCGTGAGTATTAACGCCAGTAATGATCTGTCGTTATTAGCCAAAGCATCTTTAATCGTTGTGCCAGGTTGGCATGGCGATGTCAGTGATGACTTGAGGCAAGCGCTACTTGATGCCAATGCAAAAGGAGTCCGTATTGCGACAATTTGTTCTGGCGTGTTTTTACCCGCTTCCATTGGTTTACTGGATGGCAAAAAAGCCACGACACATTGGCGTTATGCAGAAAAGCTTAAAGAGGAATATCCAGCAATCACCGTAAACCCTGAAGTCTTATATGTTGATGAAGGTTCTATTTTAACTTCGGCAGGTTCAGCAGCAGGTATTGATTTATGCCTACATATCGTAAGAAAAGATTTCGGAAGTAAAATCGCAAATACCGTTGCCAGACGATTGGTATTACCCGCTCATAGAGAAGGGGGGCAAGCTCAGTATGTACCGCGACCATCTCCTAAAAACAACGATTTATTCTCACCTTTGTTGGATGAAATCCGAGTTACCTTAAACGAAAAATGGTCAGTTGAGCGAATGGCAGATAAGGCTTCAATGTCGCCAAGAACATTGCTTCGACGTTTTAAAGAAACTACGGGTGAAAGCCCATTAAAGTGGCTGACGATGGAGCGTTTGTCATTAGCGAGAGAGTTATTAGAAACGACGAAATTGAATGTAAATCAGATTGCAGATGCCAGTGGTTTTGCTACGGCTGAACTCTTGCGGCTTCATTTTAAACGCCAGTATCTTTCTAGTCCTTTACGTTATCGATCTCAATTTTCTATGTCTTAATGTCTATAACAATAGATAGAATGAAATCAAATAGGGCATTCTTAGTTTTATATTCAAAGAAGGAATGCCCCTTAAGGAACCTCTGAATGACCTATGAGAGATTCTGTAAGTCTCTAGGGCGTCATATTCTAGGCGCACTTCGCAGTGAATGGTACTTTCTTTGGCATTGAGCAACGACCTTCATAAGAAGTGTAACAACGAAGCTGTGCTCCATGCCAATAAATGATGCCCTAGAGGCTTACCCTGCGGGGCTTAG
>CALFUP010000088.1 GCA_937929875.1 uncultured Cocleimonas sp.
AAGTCATCGATAAATCTCGTGATGATATTTCTGATTTTGCTCCACGTTATGTAACTATGAAAATTAATCCTGATAAGATTCGTGAAGTTATCGGTAAAGGCGGCGAGACTATTCGCGGTATTACTGAGCAGACTGGCGCACAGGTTGATATCGACGATACTGGTGCAATCAAAATCTCTGCAGTTGACGGCGCAGCTGCTGATGCAGCTAAGAAAATTATCGAGCAGATCACTGCTGAAGCTGAAGTAGGCAAAGTCTATGACGGTAAAGTGGCTAAAATCATGGAGTTTGGTGCATTCGTTACGATTCTTCCTGGTAAAGACGGTTTAGTTCACATCTCACAGATCAGTAATGAGCGCGTTGAGAAAGTGGGCGATCATCTTAAAGAAGGCGATGAAGTTAAAGTTAAATTACTTGAAATCGACCGCCAAGGCCGTATGCGTTTAAGTATGAAAGAGGTTGAAGCTGAATCTTAATTAAAGAGATTTAACTTTCACAAAATAAAAAAGGCTCCTTCTGGAGCCTTTTTTGCATCTAAATATTATAATGGTCGTATATAGACTAAGAACGTTATTTTACTGTTATTAACCACAACTAAAAAAAGTGAAAAACAATGGAAGATATTTACGCTGAGTTGCTGCAAAAAACAGCAACGGGAGACCAGTTAGCTTTTAAGCAACTATACGAGCAAACCTCGCCAAAATTGATGAGTCTCTGTATTCGTTTAATGAAAACAGAGGCACTTGCTGAAGATGTACTTCAGGAAGGGTTTATTAAAATTTGGGACAAAGCAGATACTTATACTGCGGGAAAAGGCAAAGCGATGACGTGGATGTCCACAGTCATACGTAATAAAGGTTTAGATAAATTAAGAAGCTTGAAAACCAAACCTTCTGAAACAGAAATTGAATACGAAGGCTTAGAATTTGCTTCGGCTGACCTAAAACCAGATGACTTAGAAGATATGAGTCAAGATATTCAAGGTTTGATGGCTTGTTTAGACAAGCTTAAACCTGACCAAAAAGAATGTATTTTACTGTCCTATTATTATGGACATACACATCAAGAGCTTGCTGAAAAATTAGACAAGCCTCTTGGAACGATTAAGGCTTGGATTAGAAGAGGCCTAGAGGATTTAAGACCATGCATGAATTAAAACACACAGCGACCAATACACCAAGGCGCTATCAAAACCCAGAGGTCTTTGAACAACTGGCGATTGAATATGCTGTTGGCTCATTGCAAGGACGCGCACGCAAACGCTTTGAGGTACTAATGGATACGCATTTTTACCTACGCGCTACTGTTGATGCCTATGAGTCTAAATTTGCCAATTTAGTCGAACTATTGCCTGACAGACAACCCTCCGATGCTGTATGGAATAATATCCAAGCGCATGTTAAAGAATCATCTGCTGCAAGTTCATCACAACCAGAGAAATCTAAATGGTGGCAGACGAGCTTCTTCAAACAAGGCTTTGGTATGGCCATGATGGCAATGATTGTGTCGGCAGTAATGATATATAACCCGATGGGTGAAGGTCTTCACGCTTATAGCGCAGTCATGGAATATGATACCAGCGGTGAACCAATCGCCGTGACTAAAATACAAAAGTCAGACATGAAGCTCACTATCGATATCATGAAGCCTATGACTCTTGCAAATGGCATGGAACTGACACTTTGGTGTCACCCTAAAAAAGGCGGTAAACCGATGAAAATGGGAACCATCTCTAAGTCAGGGAAATCTGAGTTAAGTATCAGTAAAGAGGAATGGAATAACCTTAAAAATGTTGGCCTACTAGCTGTCAGCGTTGAAAAGGAAGGTAATGTTAATTTAACAGAGCCAACGGGGCGAATCATTCTTAAAGGACAGTTGAGTTCTATGGAATAAACGAGATATTATGGCGGAATGCATAATTCGTTTTTTTCAAGAAAGTTACAATTTTTAAAGCAACTCAATGAACAAAGAGTAACCCTCTTAAAGCCGTCGACAGTGTTTTGTCCTCGGCTTTTTTTGTGGGTATTAGTTTTACCTTTGACGTTATTAAGCGCTTGCAGTTTTAACAATGCAAATGCGTATAACTATTCCATAGCACCAGAGAACTACCATAAAGACAAGCTCGATAAAATCAATACTCCTTTTATGCGAGTCAATATTCTTAGTAGTTTTTTAATTAAATCAAAGATCACGAACTCACTTCCAGTGATAGAACTCTCCGACCTAGCATGGGATGAAGACGAGCAACTTTTATATGCTATTTCTGATGAAGGTTTGTTATATCACCTAAAAATCGAAATCAAAAATAAGCGATTACAAACAGTCACTATCATTGCCGCGATGAACTTAAAAGATAAGAATAAACTACCTTTAAAAGGGAAATATAGCGATGCTGAAGGTTTAGCAATACGCAACTCAAACAATGGCAAACAAGGTGATTCAGAACTGATTATTTCGTTTGAAAACAAACCTCGCATCGCTAAATACTCCAATACAGGTAAATACATAAACAAAGTAAAAACGGTTAAAAAACTGCGTAAACGAAAATACTTTAGAAGTAACAATAAAGCACTGGAAAGTGTTGCTCTACATCCTAAATACGGTGTGTTAACTGCATCAGAAAAACCTTTAAAAGCAATCCCTTTAAATAAACAAACCGTATATTCAAGCAAGGGAAAAGAATGGCATTTTGCAGCATCAAAAGTTAAAAATAGTTCGATTACCGCCATAGAGGTGATTTCAAAGGATAAAATCTTAATCCTTGAAAGAGCCTACAATGGGCTTTTCTCACCCATAGTGATAAGCTTACGTCAGCTAAACATTAACAAATGTAATAGCGTAAACTTATGCGAAACTGAAGAAATCGCAACATTTGATAGCTCCGATGGTTGGGTATTAGACAATTTTGAAGGACTTACTCACGTTCGCGATAATCAGTACTTGATGGTATCTGATAATAATAACAGTCCATTACAGAAAACAATTTTGGTTTTATTTGAAATTTTCGATAAATAACAACAAACTAAAACAAACGTCTACATATAAAGATAACAACGGGTAAATACATTCATGGAAAATCCAATAACAGAACTAGGACACTTGAGCTCACTTGAAGCTGCGAAACTACTAGAAGAGAATTCTGAAGCTAAACTGATTGATATTAGAACTTCAATGGAGTTTCTCTTTATTGGTCACCCTACCGAAAGTGTCCATATAGCTTGGATGGATGATCCAGACTGGGAGATCAATCCAAACTTCTACAAAGAGATAAATCAAATTCAAAAATCGAGCACAAACAATAACTGCCCAATTTTATTGATGTGCAGAAGTGGGAATCGTTCTGAAAAAGCTGGATTGGAATTAATCGACAAAGGAATGACTAATATCTATCACATCACAGATGGTTTTGAAGGCGAACGTGATGAGAATAATCAACGTGGCACATTAGATGGCTGGCGTTTCAATGGTTTACCTTGGGAGCAGGCTTAGTAAAAAAGGCTAAAAAGGTGGGGGGTGTGCTTCGACGAGCTCAGCACAAATAGTTCGACACATTTCGACGAGGCTAACTGGACTTTTATTTTCAGACCTTCTCACCAGATTAGCGCCATTCTACAACAGAGGATGAATTAAAATTATTTCCTATTAGCAATATATTTTGACACTTGCTCACTAAGTACATGCAAAGGCATTGATCCACCTAGTAGCACAACATCATGAAACTCACGTATATCAAATTTCTCACCAAGTTTTGTTTTAGCCATTTGACGTAATCTCAATATTTCCATCATGCCAACCTTGTAAGCCAACGCTTGCCCCGGCCAAACAATATAGCGTTCTATTTCAACAACGACACTAGACAATGACATACCAGTATTGTTCTGCATATATTCAATCGCTTTTTCCCTGGTCCAACGTTTAGAATGAATTCCTGTATCGACAACTAATCTCACTGCTCGCATCATCTCAGCTTGAAGGCGTCCTATATTGTCATAAGGATCTTTATGAAACCCCTGCTCATATGCCAGGCGCTCTGCATACAGAGCCCACCCTTCTGAATAAGCTGTAAAACCGACTTGAGTTCGAAAGAAAGGAATATCATTTAGCTCATTTTGCAGTGCAATTTGAAAATGGTGACCAGGTATTGCTTCATGATAAGCAAGTGTGCGCATACCAAATTTTGTAAACTTATTAATATCATTAAGATTAACAAAGAAAGTTCCAGGACGACTGCCATCCACCGAAGGTCCTGAATAATAAGCGCTCGGAGCAGTTTTCTCTGAAAATTTAGGTATCCTTTTTACTTCAACTGACGCCTTTGGAAGAACATTAAAATACTGATTCTGCTCGGTTTCAATCTCATTAATGATTTTTCTATATTCAGCAAGAATTTGCGTTCTAACATCATCCGAATCGGGGTAATGAAAACGCTCTTCTTCTGAAAGATCTTTTATTAACGTTAAATATCCTTTCGATAAATCATAGCCTTCAGCTTCAAAAATGGTGAGTATCTCATCTTTTATTCTGTTTACCTCTTCCAAACCTATTTGATGTATTTCTTTGGCAGTCAGCTTACTCGTCGTTCTTTTACTAATAGTGTAATCATAAAACGCTTCACCATCTGGAAATTTCCACACACCAGCATCGGTTGTAGATTTTTCTCTAAGCAAAGTGAAATACTCAATGTATGATCGCCAAGTGGGATAAATAGTATTTTCTATCTCCAGCTTTGCAAGGGTAAGAAATTTATTTGCAGCAGCCGCATCAATAGTAGTTGCTGCTTTCAGTTTTTTATCAAAAGAGACATATAAAATATTTTCTTCAGCAGGCTGATCAATAAATGTTTGCATATTTGCCACTGATTTATCGATCACGAAAGTGGGAGGAATAATCCCCATTTCTTCACGCACTAAAATACCTTCCATGCATTGCTCAAATCGTACATCTAATGTTGAAAGACGGGAGATATAGTGTTCAGCATCCTCATTCGTACTAATTTGATGGCTATTATCTAAAAAACGAGGAATCCATATATGCATTCCTGAAATTTGATTAATGGGATAATTGTGAAATCTGAATTTTTTATCATTATCTAGATCCCCCAATAGCTCGATGGCTACTTTTTTTGAAACTAGTTCGCTTTCAGTTAACTCATCATCTCCGTAAAGATTCATTGAATTGACTGAGTTCTCAAAAAATTCAAACTCATTATCGCTTGCTGCAATAGTACAATCATCCCATTCTGCATTATGAGCATTCATCCCAAACCTTTCTAAAATACGCATGCTAGTTAACTGCTCTGGGCTTCTCAATACATACTTTAAGAAAGTTCGATTGGCAAAATTATTAGAGTAGAAAGGTTTTTCCGCATACCATTCATGAGCAATAAATCCACCCGCAATCATTAGCAACAGAACTATGCCTAAGCCAGCCTTTTTTAATAGTCTTTTAGAAATTCCTAGCATTTAATAACCTATATTTTTCAGCCTTATTGGGGAAAAGCAGTTATTTACTTAATGTTATTTCGAAATATACGACATGGTTAGTTAGCCTTAATAATAAAATGACACCCCCCTACTTTTTAACCACTTTTGCTTATTATTGACGGCCGCAAACTTCACAATCCGGATTACGGGGTATCTGCACCTTCTGCCATTCCATGCTCAAGCCATCGAATAACAGTAATTTACCATTCACATTGTCTGCGTGG
>CALFUP010000089.1 GCA_937929875.1 uncultured Cocleimonas sp.
CCACCTATAAGGTGGTTTTTTTATTTATAAGGATATTTTTCACTTAAGAAAGTGCAGCTATAAACTTCAAGTAATTGTAGTTGATAAAGCCTCTTTGAGGACTTATAAAGCACACCCCCCCACTTTTTGAGAGTTTTTCATGTTCTCTGACAGGAACTTTGAATATATTCCTTGTTTGAATTCACTGATTGTTTTAACAATACCTTCGCCAGTTAAACTTATTTCTTGCAGCTGTTCTTCTCTGCTTGCATGTTCAATGTATTCATCAGGAATACCAAGATTAATTACAGGTATTTGTAGAGCTTGGCTGTTTATATATTCATTGACAGCACTTCCCGCTCCACCATTGATAGCATTGTCTTCAAGTGTAATGATTAGATCATGAGAGTCAGCAATCTCTGTAATTAAACTTTCATCTATAGGTTTTACAAAGCGCATGTTTACTAGGGTTGCATCGAAGGCTTCAGCGGCATAACTGGCTTCATTTAACAACGATCCGAATAATAAAATAGCGACAGAGTTACCTTCGCGTTTTACTTCTCCTTTGCCTACTTCTAGTCCCTGCATTTGTTGCTGTGGCTCTATGCCAATACCTTTGCCACGAGGGTATCTGACCGCAGTAGGCCCATCTTGCTGAAAAGCAGTGAATAGCATTTGGCGACATTCATTTTCATCACACGGCGCCATTACTATCATATTAGGAATGCAACGAAGGTAAGATAAATCATAATTTCCTGAGTGCGTTGGCCCGTCGTTTCCGACTAATCCTGCTCTATCGATAGCAAATACAACGGGAAGATTTTGTAAAGCAACATCATGAATTAACTGATCATAAGCGCGTTGTAAAAATGTTGAATAAATGGCAACAATTGGCTTTAAACCATCGCAAGCCATTCCAGCAGCTAAGGTTACAGCGTGCTGTTCTGCAATTGCGACATCAAAATATCTATCAGGAAAATCTTTAGAAAACTGAACAAGCCCCGAGCCTTCGCGCATAGCTGGCGTCACTGCAACTAGCTTGTCATTTTCAGCAGCCATATCACAAATCCACTGGCTAAAGACTTGAGTATAAGTTGGGCTTGAAGGAGCCGCTTTTGATTTTTGAACACCTTTTTTTAAATCAAATACTGATACGGCATGATAGCCAATTGGATCTTTCTCCGCTGGTTTATAACCTTTCCCTTTTTGTGTAACCACGTGCAGGAACTTAGGTTCGTTAATGTCTTTGATATTTTCAAGAATTTTTACTAATTCCATTACATCATGGCCATCGACAGGGCCGTAATAGACAAATCCCATTTCTTCAAACAGAGTTGCAGAGGGAACGATCATGCCTTTTGTGTGCTCTTCAGCACGACGAGCAAAGCGCTTCATGACGGGAGTTTTAGCGAGTATCTTTTTACTATTTTCGCGCATGGTCGAATAAAAACGACCTGATAATAGACGTGATAGGTATTTGTTTAAACCGCCCACATTAGGCGAGATAGACATGTCGTTATCATTTAGCACTACTAGCATTTCAGTATCGATATCGCCTGCATGTGCCAAGCCTTCATAAGCCATACCAGCGGTCATAGCGCCATCACCAATCACGGCAATCGCATGGCGGTCGATTTTTTGTTGTTTAGCGGCAAGGGCCATGCCCAATGCAGCACTTATAGATGTACTAGAATGGCCTACGCCAAAATCATCATATTCACTTTCTTCACGACGAGGGAAGCCACATAAACCATCTTTTTTCTTAATGGTTCCTAATTCACTTCGACGACCTGTTAAAAGCTTGTGTACATAAGCTTGATGGCCCACGTCCCAAATTACTCGATCATTCGGGGTGTCGTAGACGTAATGCAGAGCAACCGTTAATTCTAACGCCCCTAAACCAGAAGCTAAGTGACCACCAGATTCTGAAACTGACTGAAGTAAAAATTCACGTACTTCAGTGCAAAAAGCGGGTAACTCTTCCACTGATAAAGCTTTTAGTTCTGATGGTGAATTTATATTATCTAATAACATATTAATTAATTTTTTTGATATTCCTAAAAATATTGTCTAAGTCTGTAGTAGGTCTTTAATTTAGGTATATGGCGTATAAAATAAACCTGATTATCAAGCAATACGCTTAACAATAAAATCAGCAATCTCTCTTAGTAGGTCAGCTTCATGACCAAATTCTTTTAACGAATGTAATGCTTTATCGTGCAAATTAAACAATTTTTTCTTAGCCGCTTCCATTCCTATAATTGAAGGATAGGTTGGCTTACCAGCTGCAATATCTGCGCCTTGCTGTTTACCTAGAGTTTGGGTGTCACTTTGTATGTCTAAAATATCATCTTGTACTTGAAACGCTAAACCAATTGCCGTTGCATAATCAGCTAGTTTTACTCGTTGTGCTTCAGCTATGGCTGAATCAGAGTTACTATTACAATAACTTGCCATCAATACGCTGGCCTTAATTAAAGCGCCAGTTTTATTCAAATGCATTTCCTCAAGTTCAGACTCGCTAATTGTTTTTCCAACAGCTGCGAGATCAATTGCTTGGCCTTTAACCATACCATTAACACCAGAAGCAGTTGCTAAGATATTGAGTATTTTTAATTGATTTTCTGCACAAATACCGTCTGTTGGCTCAGAAAGTAATTCAAAAGCTGATGTTTGTAAGGCATCGCCGGCTAAAACTGCAGTGGCTTCATCAAAAGCAATGTGTGTCGTAGGTTTACCACGTCGCAGGTCGTCATCATCCATACAGGGTAAGTCATCATGCACTAAAGAATAGGCATGTAACATTTCTATTGCAGCAGCCGCTGAATCAAGGGTATCCAATTTTGTTTTAAGCGCTTCGCCCGTGGCATAAACTAATATTGCACGAATTCGTTTACCACCACCTAAAATTGAATATCTCATTGCCTCAGATAAATATTCTGGGTTCTGAATAAGTAGTACTGAATCCAGTATTTGTTCAATACGCTCTTGGTAAAGCTCTCTAGGGTTGTTGCTTAGCTCCATGGCTTTTACTCAGGATTAACCATAAAGTCATGTTCATTGTTGTTATCGTCATCGCTTAATATTTTTACACGATGCTCTGCATCTTTTAGCGCTGTTTGACACACTCTGCTTAACTTAATGCCATTTTCGAATTCTTTTAATGAGTCTTCTAATGACAAGTTGCCTGTTTCAATTTTAGTCACTAGTGCCTCTAATTCTGACATTGCTGATTCAAAGCTAAGTTCCGTCTCACCAATTGGCGTAGGGCTTGTGTTTTCGTCGTTCATTTATTGTCTCTTTACATGCTTGATAGATATTTTGATATTCAAAAATATGAGGGGTATCAAGTGATATGATATTTTACATTACAGTATAAATAGAGCTTAACTTAATTGGCTTTTGATTTCATTAAAGCGTTTTCTCAGACGCTTTTCTGAGACAGGGTATGCAGTACCCAAATCTTGAGCGAATAAAGACACACGGAATTCTTCAAGCATCCATCTAAACTCAGTCAGCTCTTTTGACGGTCCGTATTTTTCAAGTGATTTTTTATAATCATCCCATAATGATTGGATTTCTAGGCGTAAACCTCTGTCTTTATGTGCATCACCTGCTAGTTTATCCAAACGTTTTAAAATAGCTTTTAGATACCTCGGATATTGACGCAATTCTTCAAGGCTTAGGTCATCTAAAAAGCCAGGGTAAACTAAAGTGTTTAATTGGTCTTTCACATCATTTAGAGTTTCTAAAAGGCTTAAGTCAATTTTTCCCTTGAGTTGCTTGCGAATATCGTGATTCAGAGATAATAACGTTAATAATTGCTGGCTAAGTTCTTCTATTACTTGCGGCAAGTTATGCTCATTTTGATTTAGGTGGCTTAAGTATTGAGATTCAGATACTCCAACCCCATGTTTATGTTCAAGTAGTTCACCAGAGATGAAGGTCAGCCTAAATGTATTTTGAATAATACTATCAATTAGCTCATCGCATTTTCCCGTTGAGGCATAGTGCAAACACATCTTTTGTTTATCTGGGATGAGTTTTAATAAGATCTTTTGTTCTGTTTTATATTTCAGTAAAACGAGCCTTAATATACCATTTTGGCGCTCCGCTTTTTGCGGTGAATCAAATAATTTTATTTCAGCGCTCTCACCAGTATCGACTAGGGCTGGCCATGCTTTAATCTTCATGCCTGATACATCCATCACTACCGTTTCAGGCAAGGTATCAAAATCCCATTCGGTAATATTAGAGCGTTCTATCGAACTGCTTTTGACTTTAGCAGCGCTGTTGTTAGACGCTTTATATGATACTGTTTTCTTCAGCTCTTCTAGATTGCGGCCCGCTTTAATTAATTTACCCGACTCATCAACAACTTCATAACGCATCTGCATATGATCGCTAAATTGAAAACCTTCAAGCAGGTCTTCAGTAATGCGATGTCCTGTTAGTTTTCTTAAGGCTTCGGCGATTGAATTAACAAGGGAAGTAGGTGTAGAGAGGTTATTGGGATTTTCAGCTCTATCATTATTGATAGACTCTAAACAGGCTTTGGCATACTCAGGAGCAGGCACAAACTGCTTGCGCACCTGCTTAGGTAAACTTTTGATAAACTCGATGATTTTTTCTTCCAGCATTCCTGGAACTAAGTAGTCAAAGTTGTTTGCCGACAGTTGATTTAATGCGGCGGCAGGAACTTTTACACTCACACCATCATCTTTTTTACCTGGTTCGAAGTTGTAATTTAACGGCAATACCATATCCGCAATGCTTAGATGATCGGGGTAATGATCGCTTTGGACATGCGAATCATCGCGCTGCATTAAGTATTCTTTGCTTAATTTAAGTGCATCTGGATTTTTCTTTTCAAAGTCACGACTCCATTTTAAAAAAGCAGGGCCGTTATAGATATTGTCTGGGATTAACTGATCGTAAAAGTCATAAAGAATTTCTTCGTCGACTAAAATATCGCGGCGGCGTGCCTTTGCTTCTAGGTGTTCGACTTCTTCAATTAAATCACGATTGTGCTTGAAGAACTCTGCATCACATTTGTATTCACCATAAATTAAGGCATGGCGAATAAACAACTGTCGCGATACGACAGGATCGATAGGGCCAAAATTGACTCGCTTTTTAGGAGTAACGACCATTCCGTATAAAGAACTTTTCTCATCGGCAACGACCTGAGCAGGTTTTTGCTCCCAGCGTGGTTCGCTATAATGATATGAGAGTAAATGTTTTGCCGCAAATTCAACCCAATCTGGTTGAATTTTAGCAACTGTTCGTGCAAATAAACGAGATGTATCAACGATCTCCGCCGACATCAGCCACTTAGGTGGTTTTTTATGCAAAGCAGAGCCAGGAAATACAAAGAATTTGCGATTGTTGACGCCCTGAAATTCATTGTTCTCTTCCTTAAAACCGATATTGCTCAGCAAACCAGTCAATAGGCTTTGATGAATTGCGTTGTAGCTAGATAGGTATTTATCTTCTTCATCAACCTTGTCATTTAAAGGGTGTTTCTTCTTATCGTTTTTAGAAGAATTGTTCAAAAAGTGGGGGGGTGTCCTTTTTAACGGCTTTGGTGATGATTTTCCGCTTTTTCCTTTCTGATTGTTATTATCAATGAAGTTGCTGTCTTTGCTACTCATGCGCAATTGACGGTAAGTTTCATTCCATTCGCGCAAACGCATAAATGATAAAAATTCACGTTTACACAGCTTTCTTAATTGGCCTTGTGACATTTCTCCATTCTTATCATGGTAATAATCCCAAAGTTTTAATAGGCTAATAAAATCAGAGTTTTCATCTTTAAAGCGGCTATGCTTTTGATCAGAAGCTTGTTGTTTGTCTAATGGGCGTTCGCGCACATCCTGAATCGATAAAGCACTGACGATAACCAATACCTCATCGAGAACACCATTTTCTCTTGCGGCTAATAGCATTCGTCCTAAACGTGGGTCAGTAGGGAAGCTGGCTAACTCACGGCCTATTTTCGTGATTTTTATATTATCGCCTTTGGGTTTAGTAACTGCGCCTAATTCGAACAACAGTTTATAACCATCACGAATCATACCTACATCAGGCTTTTCCAAATAAGGGAAGTCAAAAACATCGCCTAAGTTAAGCGATGTAAGTTGCAAGATAACTGAAGCAAGGTTAGTACGTTGAATTTCGGGCAAGGTGAATTCAGGACGTGACTCAAAATCATCTTCTGCATAGAGACGAATGGCAATACCGCTACTTGTGCGTCCACAGCGACCCGAGCGTTGATTAGCAGATGCTTGTGATACTTTCTCGATCGGTAGACGTTGAACTCGTGAGCGCCAAGAGTAACGGGAGATACGTGCTAAGCCAGTATCAACAACGTATTTAATTCCGGGCACTGTTAACGATGTTTCGGCAACATTGGTCGCTAAAATAATACGGCGTGCGCCAGATGGATGAAATATTTTACTTTGTTCTGCTCCAGATAATCGGGCAAATAAGGGTAAAATTTCTACACTAGGTTTATGATGTTTACGCAAGGCCTCACTTGCCATGCGTATTTCCCGCTCACCCGAGAAGAATATTAAAATGCCGCCAGGCGATTCAGCCATTAACTCATCAGTCGCATCAACGACAGCTTGTAGCATGTCTTTTTCTTTCGCTTCTTCCTTTGCATCCTCGTCTTGTTTGTCGTCAGGGATGAGTGGGTTGTAGCGAATTTCAACAGGAAAGGTTCTACCAGAGACATTAATAATTGGAGCATTATCTTCCTCTTTTCCTGTGAAATTAAAGTGTCTGGAAAAGCGTTCAGGGTCAATGGTGGCAGAGGTGATAATAACTTTTAGGTCTTTACGGCGCGGTAATAACCAACGTAAGTAACCTAGAAGAAAATCTATATTTAAACTGCGTTCATGGGCTTCATCAATAATCAAAGTATCGTATTGATTTAAGTATCTGTCGGTGCGAATTTCTGCCAGCAAAATACCATCAGTCATTAACTTGACGTAACTGTGTTCTTTGGTGTGGTCATGAAAACGAACTTTGTAACCGACTATAGCGCCTAATTCTGAGTTGAGCTCATCGGCAATGCGTTCAGCGACACTCTTGGCAGCGATTCGACGAGGTTGTGTGTGTCCAATAATTCCGTCAACACCCCGTCCCATTTCTAAACACATTTTAGGTAGTTGGGTGGTTTTACCGGAACCTGTTTCGCCACAAATGATAGTGACTTGGTTTTCGCGAATGGTTTTTATTATTTCTTCGCGACGCTCTGCTACCGGTAATTCTTCCGGGTATTCTGGTTTTGGTAAATTATCTAAACGGAACTGACGCTTGTCGATAGAGGTTTGTATTTCAGTCTCGAGTCTTCGTAATTTATTTGTGTAGGTTTTTAGATCTGGTTTTGAGCGAAACAGCTGATTAATTTTTTTAGATAAATGAAAACGTTGCGATGAGCGACATTCTCCCAGTAACTTTCTGAGATGTTTTTGGTCTTGATTCGGATTAAATGTATCCGAAATCTTTACATCAGATATGGGTTTCATTGCGTAGAAAAAACGCTAAAAAGTAGGGGGGTGTCATTTAAACAATACATAGCCGTGTATTTTAACAAAACATCGTTTGTAAGCGTTAATTGTTTAAAGCAAGATATTAAGAATTTATTAGTCGACTGCTAATAGTTAATAATAAGGAATTAGCCGATTGGAAGATTTTCTTCGGCTTGTTTTTGCAATACGCTAGCAATTTTTTGATCGCCACAACCTTGTTCGGACACTTGGTTTCTGCCTGCTTCTTTAGCAACATAAAGTGCATTATCTGCAGCGGTTAGTAGCATTGCAGGGAAGGTCACTTTTTGTTCTTCATCCGGAGTATTTCCTGTGAAGTCCCAAATTGGCTGACAGCAAGATACGCCAATACTGATTGTCACAAAACCTATATCAGAACTGGAGTGCTCTATTTTTAACGCTTCTACTTTCTTACGTAAGCGTTCAGCTAACATCATCGCATTTTCTTGAGTGGTTACGGGCAACAGTACTGAGAACTCTTCACCGCCGTAACGTGAGGCTAAATCGGCAGGACGATGAGAAACTGACTCTAATGCCATTGCAATCTGTTGCAAGCATCGATCGCCAGCTTGGTGTCCATAGGTGTCGTTGTACTTCTTGAAATAATCCACATCAATTAAAATCAAAGATATAGGAGTTTGTTCGCGCATTGCACGACGCCATTCGACTTTGAATTTCCTGTCAAAATGTCGTCGATTAGCGATACCTGTTAATTGGTCTGTATCAGCTAGAGACTGCAGTGCAATTTGAGCATTTTGTAATTCAAACAACAAGTGGTAGATATAACCGGATACAAAGACCAGGGTCAAAGCCATTACGATAACTGCAATCGCCAACAACTGATGGCCAGGATCTCTACTCATAAAGAGTAAAATTGTTGTTGGCGCGAGCGTAACTAGGATTTGGAAGTAATAAGCAATTCTAGAAGCCGCTAGGGTAGGTATAGATGCGAGTAAAACGCTAAACAGCACTGATACTAATAAAGTAAGATGTGGCAGATCAGAAGGAAAAAATACAATTCCTGCTAAACCCCAGATGGTACTTAATAAGCTGGTAAAAAACACATGACGGTTTGCCCAACTGGTTAATTCAATTTGGGTATATTGCCTTTCAGGTTTAAAGCTTTTACCAACAAAAAATCGAACCAGACTTAAAGTTATAATTAAGCCAAACCAAATTAATAATGATATGTGTTGTTTAGGAAAGTGAAACCAAAAGAAAGCCAATAAAATCCCAGCTAAAATTGTGTTACTCCAAATGCCTAGCGTTTTATTTTTATAAAGATACGCTATTTGACCCTGCATTAAGCTAGGCGCATCGCCTTTGTCCTTGCTAGGATCTAAAGGAGTATTGTCAAAACTGTTATCGACTTGCGCCATGATTTTTCTCAATCATTATCTGACTGAAATAACTAAGGGTTTATGCCCCAGCTGTTCTGCAGTAGTTTTCCAATTATCGACACTACGTTGATCAACTGGACCTGCTACCACACGATACCAATAACGCCCCTTGATTTTCTTTTTCTGTACATAAGCGTCGATACCTTTGTTGCTTAGGCGTCCACGAGTCTTATTTGCCATACTTTGTTTCTTGAAAGAGGCGACTTGTAGTAGGTAATCGCCAATTTGAGCAACCTCGATAGGTTCTTCAATTTGTTCTTCGATGGCTGCTGCAACTTGCTCGGACAAAAGCTTCTCAGTGTTATCATCCATATTGGTGATAGCGACAGAGGCAGCAGCTGCAGATGTATTGATGGGTTTAGCAGAATTGATAGGAACGTCTAGATTCGGTAAGACCGCATAATAACTGAATTTATTTTTTCGTTCTTCAGCTGCAGCTTTGTTACTTTTGTTAAGCGAGGAGTTAAATTTTTGTTGTTGTGATGACGCACTTAAATTTTTATTTGTTGGCTTTTCGGTTTGAACTTTCTGAATCTTCTTTTCAAGAGAGTCAATCATTGAAACGCTAGACATTTTATCATTGGAAAAAAAGTACATTCCCAGGCCTACAAGCAATCCCAAAACTATGCCTGAAAACATCCATAGCAAACTACTTCCTGAAGTGAAACCAGTGTCTAGGGTTTCACTTTTTTTAAAATCTTTGTACATTTTGATACACTCTTATGCGAACTATTTGCTGTTAAGCCATAGAAATAGCGTTATATTATTACATTATTGCTAAATCGCTAGAACTTCCCCGAAAGCAATATTGCCATTATTTTCGTGCACTTACAAGATTCTTCTCATGAAGATTAATAATACTTATCTTGAATTAATCGTATTTATATAAAATCTGTAGGGTCAATATCTATATTCCATCTTACTCCGCCCATTTTTCTGGCTTGTGTTAATACTAAAAAGCCATCAGCTAAAAATTGATGCAATTCGCGCCTATTTTTAGCTGATATTAAAAGTTGAAAACGATATCTTTTTGCTCGTTTTGCAATGGGTGATGGCATGGGACCTAATAAGTCGATATCGCTTTTTAGTGACTCTGCATGATCACGAAATTTAGTAGAAATATTAGTTATAAATTTAAGTGCGATAGCTTCATCTTCAGCATTTACTCTAATCAGTGCTTGCGAACCTAATGGTGGGTAGTTCCAAAGAATTCTTTGGTTCAATAAATCCTTAGCTGTTTCCGTGTAGCCACGGGCAAGTAAATTAAGGAGCAGAGGGTGTTGTGGTTGAGATGTTTGTAGTACGACTCGACCTTTATCAGCGCCTCTTCCTGCTCTTCCTGCGACCTGTAATACTTGTTGGGCTAACCGTTCTTCCGCGCGGTAATCAACACTAAACAGAGCCTGGTCTACATCTAATATGCCGACTAATGTGAGCTTTGGAAAATCATGACCCTTGGTTAACATTTGGGTGCCGACCAAAATGACGGGATCCCCTTTATTGACTATATTTAACTTGCTTTCTAAAGATCCTTTACGTGAGGTACTATCTCGATCAACTCTGATTACTTGAGTGTTTGGGAAATGAGTATTTAAAACGGCTTCAATGCGCTCTGTGCCTTGTCATAAGGTGGTTAATCTATTTCTATGGCAATCGGGACAAGTTGAAGTAATCTGAGTCTCTAATGAGCAGTGGTGGCAAATGACTTTTCCTGCTGCAGCGTGGTAGGTCATGCCCATATCACAATTATTACAAGTGGCATGCCAGCCGCAATCTGGACACATCAGAATAGGTGAAAAACCACGACGATTTAAAAATAACATCACTTGATTGTTTTGCTGTAAATGCTGTCTTATTTCAGTCAGCATTAAATTGCTGATGCCAGCTTCAAGAGGTAAAGTGCGGATATCTTGCAGAACCATTTGCGGTGGTTTACTTGTGCCTGGTCGACTATCTAATCTCAAGTAATGATAGCGTTGTTGCTCAGCGTTATGAAATGACTCCAGCGAAGGCGTGGCGCTACCTAATAGAACAGGGATTTTTGCATCATGGGCGCGTTTGATCGCCATGTCACGACCCTGATATAGGAATCCTTCTTGTTGCTTAAATGAAGCATCGTGTTCTTCATCAATGATAATTGCGCCGATATTTTGCATTGGCGTAAATACTGCTGAGCGTGTACCAATAACAATTTGAATAGCGCCCGATCTTGCTCCCAACCATGCTCTGGTCCTATCTCCATCGGATAGGCCTGAGTGTAAAGAAACAATAGAATACTGTGGAAAGTGTTGTTTAAAACGACGCAACAGTTGTGGTGTTAGTCCTATCTCCGGGACTAATACTAATATCTGTTTGTCATTGGCTAATAATTCTTCAATAGCGCGAAGATAGACTTCGGTTTTGCCACTGCCAGTGATGCCATGAAGTAATATGGGTTTTAATGTCTCATCGATAAAGTGTTTGTGAATTTCATCGACACAATGTTGTTGTTCTTCAGTTAGGGTTAGTGCTGTTTTAGTGTTTTCTTTGATATTCCTGTTATTTGATTTTTCAGGAAAATAATCAGCATCAATTTCTCTAGATTGGATCAAGTCTTTTTTTATTAATTGATTAAGTGCAGTGCGCCAATTATCTCCACAAGCATCATGAAGTTGAATCGCGTCTGATTCTCCATTCTTGATTAAAAACTCAAATAGTTGACTCTGTTTAGGTGAGCGCTTTAATAGAGCTAAGAATTCTTGAAGCTCGGCATGAATTCCTAGATCGTTATCAGACAACGAGTTATCACAAAAAGTGGGGGGGTGTCCTTTTTTTGACTGTTCTGGTGGGATTGTCGCCCAAAGCCTTAACTGAGGTGGTTTTTTACCTTTACGAAGGTTATTGGGTATAGCATGAAACAATACTTCACCCAAAGGATAAAAATAATAGCGACTAGCCCAATGGAGTAATTTCAATAAATCAGAATCTATCAGTGGTGTATCGTCTAGGACTTCAAGTATTGGTTTTAATTGATCAAAGTCACTTTTAACATCGACTGCAACGATAATGCCTGTTATTTCATAATTTCCAAGGTGAACCCTTACACGGCATCCAGGCTGTGGTTGTTTGTCTGCCTGTGTTGTTGAGTCATAGGTATAATCTAAGAGCTTATAAATAGGTCTTTGAATGGCGACTCGAATGGCAGTGGGTTGCTTGTCTTGCATTGTGAAAGTGTAATACTTAGGTTCTAACTATCCTACAAATTAAGCAAAAAAAACACCACTATAAAAGTGATGTGTTTTTTTGATAAGCAATAAAGCCACTATTTCTAGTTTTTAGCTTGCTAGATGTTCTTAAGCTCGTTAACTACTTTGCTCAAGACAGACTCCGCATCTCCATACAGCATGCCCGTGTTTTCTTGATAAAATAATGGGTTATCTATGTCTGAGAAGCCAGTTCCTTTACCGCGTTTGATAACGATAATATTTTTGGCTTGATCTGCATTGAGAATCGGCATGTCAAAAATAGGGCTGTTTTGATCTGTTCGTGCGGATGTATTGGTGGTGTCGTTAGCACCTATGAGTAAAACCACATCAGCACTTTTAAACTCACCATTAATTTCATTTAGGTCATGAATAGCATCATAAGGAATACCAGTTTCAGCAAGTAATACATCCATATGACCGGGCATTCTACCTGCCACTGGGTGTACTGCAAATCTAACATTCACACCGTTATTGATAAGCAGTTTGCTCATTTCCCAGACTTTGTGTTGAGCTTGAGCCGCCGCCATACCATAACCAGGAATAATAATTATATTCTGGGCAAATGCCATCATCATTGCAGCATCATCACTTTGAAGTTCTCTAGCGGCTTTATTTGAATTGATTGACCCGCCACTAGATTGTTGGTTTATTAATGAACCCGTTCCAAAAAGCACCGCGGGAATGGATCGATTCATAGATTTAGCAAATGATAGTGTTAGCTTAAGACCCGCTGCTGCTACCAGTAATCCTGCTATCATCATTGCAGGGTTTAGCAAAACATAGCCTACGAAGCCAATCGCCAACCCACTAAAAACATTGAGTAAAGGAATGAATATTGGCATGTCAGCTTGATTCATAGGGATTGTTAAGAGTATTCCAAATAGCAGAGCTAAAACGAAAAATAGAATGAGTTGGGTAACTTCCAATTGATAGTTATTTAAAACGATAGCGGCACCGAAAGTAACAGCTATTACAAGAATAAAAGTATTTACCCATTGTTGCATTGGGAAATTGATAGTTCCTTTGATTGAGCCATTCAACTTTGCGAATGTTACTAGGGAGCTTGAAAAACAAACGCTTCCAAGTAAAGCTCCAGATACGGCTAAAACCTTTGCGGTATCGGTAGGTTTTGTTTCAACTGGGAATCCCATCTTGATGAGTTCAACTGCGGCTATAGCTGCAGCCGTTCCGCCACCTAGACCCGTAAATAAAGCAATCATTTTGGGTGTTTCAGTGCTTTTGACGCCAGTAGATAAGTAAAACGCCAATGCCGCGCCAACTATCATTGCTATTGTCATCCATAAAAAATTGCTATTAACTTGATGGTGAAAGAAAGTGATAAGAACAGCGATCACTAAGCCAACAACGGTATAAGTCAGGCCTTTTCTCGCTGTTAGCGTAGAGGTCATTTTCTTAAGGCCGAAAATAAACAATAAGGCACTAACTAAATACACTATTTGAGTGATGTTTTGAGAAATTGAGTGTGTGATATCGGTCATTGTCGACCACCTTCACTTTTATCACTGTTGGTAAACAGTTTGAAAATATCCGCGCTCATTAAATATCCGCCCACCGCATTTGCTGCTGCCAGCATTACTGCCATGAACCCAATCATCGTTTCTATGGTTGTTTCAGCTTGTCCCATAACAATCATTGCGCCGATTAACACTATCGCATTAATTAAACTCGCTCCTGACATTAAAGCAGTATGTAATTTCGAAGGTGCTTTAGAGGTAATTTCATAACCGGTAATAGCGGCTAGTATGAAAATATAGAGTGTAACAAAACCATCCATTATGATTTCTCCCCTAAGGTTTTATTGAGAAGCTCAAGCGTCCCTTCATGCATGACTTCACCATCTTTGGTGAGTAATGCGCCAATGACAATTTCATCTTCAAAATTAGGAACATAATCACTGTTACTATCAATCAGTAGAGTCATGAAATTGAACAAATTTTTTGCATACATCTGACTGGCATGAGTGGGTACTTGGCTTGCTACATTGACTGGGCCATGGATGATGACACCTTGATGACTAATAGTTTTCCCCGCTTTTGTTAAGCTGCAATTTCCGCCATCTTCGGCTGCTAAGTCAATGATGACAGAGCCTGCTTTCATCATTTGAACCATGTTTTGCGAAATGATTTTGGGGGCTACTTTGCCAGTTACGGATGCAGTGGTGATAAGTATGTCGGCGTCAGCAATATAATCAGACAGTTCTTTTTGTTGCTGATTTTTTTCGTTTTCGGATAATTCCGTAGTGTAAATATCATCGCTTAAAACAGAAGCTTCTAGTTCTATGGCTTTTGCTCCTAGCGATTCGATAAGTTGTTTGGAGCCGGGCTTAAAATCGTAAGCTTCAACGATTGCACCTAAGCGCTTTGCTGTAGCAATGGCTTGTAGGCCGGCAGTATTTGCCCCAATCACGACGACTTTAGAAGGTCGCATCGTTCCTGTTGCTGTGGTCAGCATAGGGAAGAACTTAGGGGCTAAGTCAGCGGCTATGATGACAGACTTATAACCAGTAATTGATGCTTGCGACGACAAGACGTCCATCGATTGCGTGCGAGAATTTTGTGGGATCAGCTCCATACTAAAGCTGCTTATTTTCTTGTCTTCTAAGGCTTTAAGCATGGCGATATTTTTATGCGCCATTAAGGTTCCAATTAATACAGTACCTTCACGCATACCATTCACTTGTTCAAGCGAAGGTGGTTGGACGCACCAAATAACATCCGATACATCAGATAACTCTTTCATGTCTTCAACAATAATGGCCTCTTTAAAAGAGTCGTCATCAAAAAATGATAACTCTCCAGCGCCTTTTTCTATGAAAACTCTAATCCCCAGTTTTGTTAGCTGAGTGAGTACTTTTGGATCCATTGAAACGCGCTTTTCCCCAGCAGCCGTTTCACGCGGAATTCCTAATTTGAGCGGCATTTGAGTCCCCTTTCGTAGCCGTTTAATATGAGATCTCAGCATAACTCGTGAACAGATAAAAAAGGCTATAAGTTTTCCATCTTTTATCCAAAATGACGCGCAATAGCCAGCTATTACACTTATATTTTGAATAAAACATGAAAATTTTTATCTCTTTTTTCTCATGCCCAGAGTTATGCTAGAGGCCTCTAGATAAAAGAACGTATAAACACTTTTGAGGAATGATTATGTTGAATTGGGAAGAAGTTTTAAGTTTGGCAAAAAATGGCAATGCCAAGCCAGACAAGCGTGTTGAGAAAACAGAAGAAGA
>CALFUP010000090.1 GCA_937929875.1 uncultured Cocleimonas sp.
TATTAAACGACTCAATTGGACAGGTAAAGTCTTTATGATTTCAGCAGCAACTGGCTTAAACACCAAAGACCTGACCAAGAAAATCATGCAAGAAATTGATGACAAAGCCTATTTAAAAGAACAACAAGCAGAAGAAGATGAACCCGAAAAGGCCAGATTGGCGGCACAAGCAAAAGCCAATAAAGAGATGCTAAAAAAAGACAAAGACTAATCACTTAACATCCGAACAAAACAACATGAATCGAACCGCTTATACACAACAAGCCAAACGCTGGGTAATAAAAATTGGTAGCGCTCTGCTAACTAAAGACGGCAAAGGCTTAGATTATGTGGCAATGGCTGAATGGACAAAGCAAATTGCACATTTGCGTCAACAAAACATTGAAGTGATATTAGTGTCATCAGGTTCAGTTGCCGAAGGCATGAGCCGCATGGGTTGGACTAAACGTCCTAGTGATCTCGCAGAACTTCAAGCGGCGGCAGCGATTGGTCAAACAGGCTTAATTCAAGCCTATGAAACTGAATTCAAAAAATACCAAATTCAAGCAGCTCAAGTACTACTCACTCATGATGAGGTTAGTAGTCGTAAGCGTTACCTAAACGCACGCAACACACTACGCGCTTTATTAAAGCTTAAAGCTTTGCCAATCATTAATGAAAACGACACGGTAGCGCTCGAAGAGTTACGCTTAGGCGATAACGATACTTTAGCAGCCTTAGTTGCGAATATTACCGAAGCCGATCTACTTCTGATTCTTACAGATCAGCAAGGCTTGTTCACCAAAGACCCACGCCATAATGACGATGCAAAGCTCATCAGTGAAGAATCTGCCAGTAACTCAGATTTACTCTCTTATGTTGGAGAAATTGCTACGACTTTAGGCAGTGGCGGCATGGCGACCAAACTCATCGCAGCCCAGCGTGCTGCAAAATCAGGCTGCGCCACTATTATTGCATCGGGAAGAGAAGGAGATGTAATTTCACGCATTGCCAACGGGGAAAACATAGGCACCTTCTTAAAACCCAATGAATCACACCTCAGTGCCAGAAAGCAATGGATAGCCAGCCAAGTTCAAGCCAGTGGAACTCTCGTTCTGGATAACGGCGCAAGTAATGCCATTCAAACAAAAGGCACCAGCTTACTTCCGATAGGGGTTGAAAGTGTTGTAGGTGAATTTAAACGTGGTGATGTGGTTGATTGCAAAAATCAGCATAATGAAGTTATCGCACGTGGACTGATTAATTATTCTAGCGTCGAAGCGCAAAAATTACTCAAACAGCCAAGCAACAGAATTAATGAGATAGTGGGATATGCCGGTGATACTGAACTGATTCATCGAGATAACTTGGTTGTACTCTAGCTTGGCTGTATTAGCTTGCTCGTGATCTAGCTTGCTTGTGAGCCAAATTTTATTGCTTTCGTGAAAGTGACCTAATTAGAACCCAAGTTCACGCTATAGCTTTGATCAATTTTCTTTTTTTGTTTTAAACCCGCACCCAAGATCGCTGGAATTGTTTTCAACAATGTTTTGTGCATCGCATTTATCGCAGGACTGCTAGCGGACAAGCCTAACAAGCGCACCACATATTCTGCCTCAATCGCATAATAAATTTGCTGCAAACTTTCATTACTTTGGCTTTCTAAGTTCTGCCAATCACTTATTATTTTTGTCAAAGGCAGTTCTAAATCGCGATTTTTATAAAGATGGTCTCTGATCACCGCTGTCTGTTGTCCTGCAACTCGAATCAATTCATGCAAAGTATTTACATCATCTTGTAAGCGCGCATCTAAAGTACCAATAAAATTTAACAGTTGATTTGCCGTAACTGGATTCACTGGTCTAATTTTTTCACGTAAGGCTTGATTGATGGCAATTTGCTTCTTCGATTTTGGTGTTATGCGGTTTGCATCTAACAGCTTACGTGCTCTATCTAACATCTTAACCATTTCGCCCTGCACACTATACAAGTGGGTTTGGTAATCTGCTTGAGCCTTCTTGATTTGGGCTTCTATTTTCACCGCCTGTTTGGAAAATTTAAGCAACACATCTTGCCTATCCATGGTGTTATGGGCAATCCAAGCTCTTCTTACTTCTTTATCTGTTTCAGTATAAGCTTTATATAGTGAAGCATGACCCAATGACCACTGCTGTCGAACCATACGAATCAAATCAAAATGATTAGGATGCGCTACTTCCATGCTTTCAACTTTTTCAATCAGCGTTTGCATCTCTAGTAAATTATGTCGAAGCTCGACACGAGAGTCCGCCAAAGGCTGATAAACGCTAGCAATAAAGGTCTCGACTTCAACTCTATTTTGCTCGGCTCGAATATCCGCACGCCAATTTGAAATACTTTTAAAGCAAAGTGCGAAAATTATAATAGCGGGGATAAAAAGCAGTGCCGCCAATGTCGTCATTTTATCTTGTGGTAAACGACCTTGTTTTTTTATCTGGCGCATTAATAGTACAAGGACGACAAAAACGACTATCGAAAACAAGATAAAAATCACAAATATAACGTTGGCGAAGGTCAAAGTATTCCTTATAAATAAAAGCTTTCTAAAAGTTGACAGGATTATAAATGAAAAGCTCCGAGCGAGCGATAGTGAGACAAAATTGAAACGTAACAAACGATTCAACAACCGCTATATTTAATAACTAAACGCTCAAAAAGTAGGGGGGTGTCATTTTATTAGTCGTTTATATTACACATTTATTAAGTGTAGTGATTAATCGGAAAACACTAAATAATGATGATAAAAATACAACTCTCTTAACGCAAAAGGCAGTTTCTTTTTTAGGCTTTGATAACGACTGCTTGGCGTCGCTGAAGGCGTGACTTGAATACCCAAATCTTTCGCCATTAGTAGTGCGCGCTTTAAATGCAGGGCATCGCTAACGATTAGCACTGTTTGAAGTTTCTCTCTAACAAGTAATTGCTGAGCAAAAATTAGATTTTCTTTAGTCGTTAAGGACTCGATCTCGATCAAAATATCATCTGAAACAACCTTTTTGTTAATAGCATAATCACGAGCCACAGTAGATTCTGCTGGTTTATCCGATGCGCGAGTACCTCCCGTAAAAATTAACTTTTTAACTTTCCCTGCATGATAGAGGTTTACTGCATGATTGATGCGTTCGGCAAATACTGGGGATGGCTGCGTATTGTAAACCGCTGCACCTAAAACAATGGCAACATCAGCATTATCCGTTAAATTACCAACTGGAAAATTAATGATAGTTACAAAGACATAAACCAGCCAAAGTAGAATTAAAGTAAAAACCCATTTCAACTGTTTAATTATTGTATTAATCACTATTCCTTCTTCTTTTTACTAAAACGATTAATCAACAGTGATCACCTCACATTCTTTTAACTTTTTTACTGAAGATAACCATCAGGACCCTTATTCCTAGATCACTGGAATGAAAAAAGCCCTCAACAAAGGCTTCACCTGTACATTTTGTATCTAAGTCAATGTTGAATGAGTTAATTAGCCATGAAATGCCTTTCTGTAACTCTAACTAGGTTGCTAACATAATATGTACAGCTATTTATCTAGCCAATGTGCATTTCGTTTCTCTATGAAGGCTTGAATTCCTTCCTCGGCATCATGCTTCAACATGTTTTCAACCATAACCTGAGATGCATAAACATATGCATCTTGCAGGGATAATTCTTTTTGCTCGTAAAAAGCTTTTTTTCCTGTTGCTAGCGTCATACTAGATTTACTAGCGATCTTTTCTGCTATTTCAGTAGTGTGTTTGCTTAGTGATTCAGCAGTGGTTACTTGATTGATTAAACCAATTTCGACAGCACGATTAGGCGAAGTCATGTCACCCGTAAGGAGCATTTCCATTGCATGCTTATTTGAAACATTTCGTGAAAGTGCAACCATTGGAGTTGAACAAAATAAACCGATATGTACGCCTGGCGTACCAAATTTTGCCGTATCTGCTGCATAGGCTAGATCACAACATGCTATTAATTGGCAGCCTGCAGCAGTCGCTACACCTGCGACTTCAGCTATTACAGGCTTAGGGTTATTTACGATACTTTGCATTACATCAGCACAGGTCTCCATTACTTTGGTAAAGTACTCTCGACCTCCGTCAGCCGCATCTCGACCTGCAGTCATTTCTTTTAGATCATGTCCTGCGCAAAAAGCAGGACCATTAGCAGCTAACACAATAACTCTCACAGTAGAGTCTGACGCTGATGAGCGCATAATTTCGCCGAGTCGCTTCAACATAGCTTCGGAAAGTGCATTGCGGCGACCATTATCATTCAAGGTTAATCGTAAAACTCCCGATTCTGATAACGCTTGGATGATTATTTCGTTGCTTTCAATCTGGGCCATTACAATTCCTTTTTCTAATTAATTCTAATCTGTACATGTTCAGCTAAAGTATTAGGGACAAAACAATGCCTATTGTGCTCGTTCTTACAATTCCTATAATTATTCAGCAGTATTTTTAACTGCCCATGGTTTTGTAAGGCATTTAAAATTCGAACATCATGAGCATCTAACGTTACTTTTTTCATATTGATTAATATAGACCTTAAACGAGAAGAGAGTTTAAGAAAGTACAATTAATTTCATAATTTTCCATAAAAGCATCAAAAAAGGTGGGGGGTGTCGTTTATATATGATTGAAGAGTGTATATTGACCTATCAAGTGGCTTTTAATAGCTATAAACTGGCTCTTATTGTAAATAACATCGAACCAATTAGGAGCATTCAATAATGGCTAAACCCACTGTTTTAATCACCTCATCTACAGGCCGTATCGGCAAAGAATTAGTCGCTCGTTTAGCGCAGGAAAATAAATTCACCGTTCGCGCATGTTTCTTTAGCGAGTCGAAAGCCGATGATCTCAAAGCTCAGGGTGCTGACGAAGTCGTTAAATTTGATTTAAGCGATAGTGACACTTGGGCAGCAGCTTTGGATGGCGTAAGCGCGGTTTATTCTGCATCGCTAGACCCTATGCTAGAAGGACACCTCGCTTTTTCTAAAGAGCTAGGCAAGCGTAAAGACCAAATTAAACACGTGGTTCGAGTCAGCTGTATGGGCGCTGATACCAACACTGCTTCTTATGATGCAACGAAACATTCATCACGCATAGGCGCACCGATTCCATTGATGTTGCAACATTATTGGTGGGGCGAAAAATCACTAATTGACGAAGGCTTAAACGTCACGGTTTTGCGTAATAACTTCTTCATGAATCATTTACTAAAAACTGATTGTGAAACGATTGATGCAGAAGGTTGGTTTAGTAATCCTTTAGGTTCTGCGCGTAACTCATTTGTCGCCACTAGAGATATCGCAGAAGCTGCCGCAGTTGTATTGACCGAAGGTCCAGAAAAACACGCTGATAAATTCTATGACATCACAGGTCCAGAGCCTCAGACGATGGAAGAAATAGGTAATGACCTAGGCAAAGCAATGGGCAAAAAAATCGAATACCGACCACAAAGCATGGTGGATTTTGAGAATGACTTTGGTAGCACTCGTGCTGAATTCTTTGAATACTTATCGAATGGATTTTACTGTCGTTGTAGCCCTGATTTTTACAATCTTACAGGCCATAAACCAACTGCTTACTACGATTATCTGACCACGAAAGGTGCATCTGGTGAGACAGGTTTAGAAGAATTGTATCAAGGTAATCTGTGGAAGAAAGGCGAAGATGCGATGAAAGAAGCGGCTGATTTAAAAAAGTAAAACAATTATGTTTAAAAAGTGGGGGGGTGTCTGTTTAGTTCAATACTTCGCCTTAGCCATGCGTTACAGTTGTTTCCTTAAGGAATTAACTGTAACCTTTTTGGCTATTGACAACCCTAAAAAGCAACACCCCCCCACTTTTTGATAGTTTAAACGCGTCAATTTCTTAAAACTCAACCAACTCCCAATCCTCAGGCTTTAGCGTGCCATCCGATAATAATATTTTTTTGCCTTTATTATTGTTGTATCGCTTCAAATTAGCTTCTTTGATATTTCCAAACGCTGTACGAAAAATTTCTTCTTTACGTCGCAGTTCGCTCAATTTTCCTAAGAGTGCTTTATCTGTGCCTATGACGATTTTTTTGTAGCGCGAATTCGCTTCATAGTCTTCAATCCAGGCTTTAATCTCTGGAAACTTCTGCTTCATTGAATATGAGGTATCAACAACCAACAGGATCTCTTCTTTATTTTTATCAAGATAAGCATGTGCGCCCGTCCATGCAACAGCATGAATAATAATAAATAAGGAGAAAACCTTTAAGTATTTCACTGCTTACATCTCAGAGTTTAGTAAGTTACCAATACGGTAAGATGCCGAACTGCTGGTAGATTTAATATAAGCACCTTCAGCCAGCGCTGACATCGCTTTCATCTCTGGCGAGTCCAGTTCGTAAGCGATGGTGTGAATCGGAATTGCAGACCATTCAAAGGCTTTTTTAACCTTATCGTATTCCATACCCGCAGTTCGCTCGCCATCTGAAAGGACAAAGATGATCTTTTTATAACCTGGGTTCTTTTCATCGAATTTAATCAATTCAGACATTGCTGTCACTGTGGCATCAATAGTAGCCGTCTTTCCGCCCGCTGAGAGTCTTTCAACCGCGCCAATAAACAATGATTTTTGTTGTACATTGTAAGGACGAATAGATAGATCAACATTCACAGAGTCATTATAAGTTACCAAACCAATCGCATTTTTACTGCTGATTAAGTCAGATGAATCAATCAATGCACGTTTCAAGTTTTTAATGCGGATGCCTTCCATTGATCCAGACACGTCTGCCACAAAAATTGCAGCGATAGGCTTACCGCCTGATTTTCTCTGCTTCCAGAGTTTTTGTGCAGCACCGATAATATTACTGTCTTTAATTTTATAAGCGCTTTTGTATTCTGGGGTTTGGTCAAAGCCGTAATCTTTTAACTCGCTGTCTTTGGTTTTTAAGAATTGAGCAAATTGCTTAAGCACTTCGCGTTCACTTGCGTCCGCCTCAGGCGTTGCATATAGCGGGCTGTCATGGCGCACACCAAAAGGAATATATTGATAATCGCTCATGCCTTTTAGGTTTATATACGATTGCTTTTCCATGACGTAACCGTCAAGCACGCCGCTATTACCTGTTTCATCGCGCATTTGCATGGTGGTTTGCGCCACGTAAGGTACACCACCTTGGAAAGTCTCAAAAGATGAAGCCACATCGGGTGATAGCATTTGGGTTTCATCACCATCAGAGAAGGCATTCAAAACCGTCATTAAGAAGTTAAGTCCCGTGCTTGATTGATAGGGATTCGTATAGCCCATCGCGAAATCGCCGCTACTGACCACAGTGAGTAGCTTGCTCATGTCTAACTTGCCGTTTTCAGTAATCATGTCTACTTTTGATTTTTTAACGACAATGCCCGCTACGTTTTTGGCAGTCGCTTCGGCAATGGTTTCCGTTTCAATACCATTCGCATTAAGCATTTCACCCCATAAATTGTTGCTTGGAGAGAATGCATCCGGAATATAATTTTGCGAGATAATGAATTGTGCACCTAAACCAGAGGCAATCTTACGAATAGCAATATAAGATCGTTTTCCACCAGAAGTGGTCTTGCCCATTCTGTTGAATTGCTCTGCCATATCAACAAATAAACCATCACGGTCGTTACCTGCTTTTTCTGATGAAGTAAAAACTTCAACAACCTCAACTTGCGTGCTATCCGTTTGATTTCCACGAATAGGATAATCGTTTAAATCAGGCAACATCGACAGCAAATTGGTTTTGCTCAATTTGATATTGGCGCGCACATTGTTTTCTTTAAAACTAGGGTTCACACCCTTTTCAAACTTTTTAATTTCACTGTATGCATCTTCTTTACTCATATCTGAGCTAGGCATGATGCTTTCACCACAGGCGCTGAGCAGGATGCTGGCTAAGAAAAGGCTCAACAGGGGTAATCCTGTGAATTTCGATCTAGTTATTTTTTGTTTTATAAATGTCATCTTTCAATCCCCTATCGATTTCTTTTTGATTTCTTAGTGACTTCAGCCAAACTTACCAACCTGCTGAGTGTATTGATACGCTCAAACTGGCTGAATGATGGAATATTAGCAACCTCGACGGCTGTTTCCATCAAAGCATTAAAGAGCTTTCTATTCTCTTCGACCAATTCATCCATACGTTCAGTTTGTTCTTTGCGTAAGTTTTTTTGATTACTTTGACGTTCTTGAATTTGCTCAGTAACCACACTTTTTTCATCTAATTTATTACGTTTGATACTAGAAATACTGTGATCAATTGCAATCATATCGGTTAAATTTTGTAGCGCGTTTTGTTGTACCGTTTGCGCAGATGAAAGATAGGTCACTGG
>CALFUP010000091.1 GCA_937929875.1 uncultured Cocleimonas sp.
ACCTGCCAATATTATGAAACTGCTTGAGATAGTGGTCGCTGATAAAACATCAGCTGATGTTGTGGCGACCAGTTTTGCTCTTGGTAAAAAGCTTCGTAAAGTCGCTGTTCGTGCTGGCGTTTGTGATGGCTTTATCGGTAACCGTATCTTGGGGGTATATCGCCAAGCAGCCGACCATATGATGGAAGATGGCGCATCGCCTTACGATATTGACCAAGCACTGCGAAATTTTGGTTACCCTATGGGGCCTTATCAAGTCAGTGATTTAGCGGGTGGCGATATCGGTTGGGCAACGCGTAAACGTAAAGCATCCACACGCGATCCCAAAGCTCGCTATGTGCATATCGCTGATAAAATTTGCGAACGCGGTTGGTTTGGCCAAAAAACGGCACGTGGCTATTATGTTTATAAAAATGGCTCTCGAATAGGGACTCCTGATCCGGAAGTTGAAGCGATTATTGCTGAGGCGCGTCAGGAAGCGGGCATCACAACGCGTGAGTTCTCTCCAGAACAAATATTACAACGCTACATCGCGGCCATGGTTAACGAAGGCGCTAATGTAGTCGCGGATAAAATCGCCCTTAGACCACTCGATGTGGATATTACTTTACTCTACGGCTACGGCTTTCCTCGCTGGCGCGGGGGTCCAATGAAGTACGCAGATGAAGTAGGGCTCGACAAGATTTTGGCTGACATCCAGACCTTCGCCAAAGAAGATCCTGTCTTTTGGAAACCTTCCCCTTTACTCGCTGAACTCGTTGCTAGTGGCGATAACTTCGAATCACTGAACACTCTTTAAAGGACTAGAATAATGCGCGAAGCGGTTATCGTATCTACTGCACGAACTCCTCTGACCAAAGCCCACAGGGGCGAGTTTAATATTACTTCTGGCGCAACACTTGCTTCGTTTGCCGTTAAAGCTGCGGTAGAGCGTTCAGGGATTGATCCAGAAATGATCGAAGATGCCATCATCGGTTGTGGCTATCCAGAAGGCACAACGGGGCGCAATATTGCACGCCAAGCGATCATTCGTTCTGAGCTACCACTATCAATTGCGGGAACTACGGTTAACCGTTTTTGTTCGTCAGGTCTTCAAACGATAGCAATGGCTGCAAGCAACATTATCGTCAACAACGTGCCTGCGATGATTGCAGGTGGCGTTGAGAGTATATCCAGCATCAGAACGCGCGAAGATGGCGATAATGGCATGGACCCCTGGATCCTCGAACATAAGCCAGATCTTTATATGGCGATGATCGATACCGCGGACATTGTGGCGAAACGCTACAACATCTCCCGTGAAGCTCAAGACCGGTTTGCTGAGAAAAGCCAACATAAAACAGAAGCGGCACAGATAGCAGGACGCTATGACGATGAAATTGTTGAAGTTACCACCACGATGGCGGTTAAAGACAAAGAAACTGGTGACGTCACTAAGCATGAAGTGACCATTGGCAATGATACCTGTAACCGTCGTGGAACTACTTATGAAGGATTGGCTAAACTCAAACCAGTCATGGGTGAAGACAAGTTCATTACGGCAGGTAACGCCTCTCAGCTTTCGGATGGTGCGTCTGCCTGTGTAGTGATGGAAGCTAGTGAAGCTGAAAGGCTCGGACTGGAACCATTAGGCTCTTTTCGTGGTTTTGCCGTTGCAGGTTGTGAGCCTGATGAGATGGGAATTGGACCGGTGTTTGCCGTGCCAAAATTATTGAAACGTCATGGTCTGACAGTCGAAGATATTGATCTCTGGGAGCTGAATGAAGCATTCGCCTCTCAGTCCATCTATTGCCAAGACAAACTCGGTATCCCAGATGAGCGTTTAAATGTTAATGGCGGGGCAATCTCTATTGGCCATCCGTTTGGTATGACAGGTGCGCGTCAGGTTGGCCACGTATTAATCGAAGGCAAACGTCGTGGTGCAAAATACGCCGTCGTAACAATGTGTATCGCTGGTGGCATGGGTGCTGCTGGTTTGTTTGAGATTTACTAAAAAGGCGCATCATGGATTTAAACTTTACCCCCAAAGAATTAGCGTTTCGCGACGAAGTGCGAGCGTTTCTAAAAGCTAATTTACCTAAGCGCCTACAAGATAATGTCCGCGGCGGTAAACACATAAGCAAAGCCGATACCGAAGAGTGGCACGCTATTCTCAATATGCAGGGCTGGCTCGCTTACCATTGGCCAAAGGAATATGGCGGAACCGGTTGGAGTGCCACAGAGAAGTTTATTTTTGAAGATGAGTGTTGTCGTGCTCATGCGCCTAGAACACTCCCCTTTGGGTTGAACATGCTTGGCCCGGTTTTGATTAAGTTCGGCACGGATGCGCAGAAAAACCACTGGTTACCTCGTATCCTTGATGGATCTGATTGGTGGTGTCAGGGTTACTCTGAGCCCGGAGCAGGTTCCGATTTAGCGTCCTTAAAGATGTCAGCTGTACTAGATGGCGACCATTATGTTGTTAATGGCCAGAAAACTTGGACGACTTTAGCTCAGCACGCCAATATGATTTTTTGCTTGGTGCGCACCTCAACTGAAGGCAAACCTCAAGTGGGTATTTCTTTCTTACTAATCGATATGAATGATCCTGGCATACAGGTCAAACCGATTCAAACGATCGATGGGGGTTATGAGATCAACGAAGTGTTTTTCTCCAATGTGCGAGTGCCTGTCGAAAATTTGATAGGTCATGAGAACCAAGGTTGGACCTACGCTAAATACTTGCTGACTTATGAGCGTACTAATATTGCCGGGGTCAGCTTTTCTACTGCCTCGCTTGAAAATCTCAAAGCGATAGCATTGCAGCAAAAGAAAAATGGCGGCGTTTTAGCAGATGATCCAATCTTTGCCATGCAGCTAGCTAAAGTCGAGATTGAATTGGAAAACATGAAAACGACAAACCTGCGTGTTATCGCCGCGGCTGACAATGGTGGAGCACCAGGTGCTGAAAGCTCCATGCTCAAAATCAAAGGCACCGAGATTCGTCAAGAACTTGATAATTTAACGCGCAAAGCGTTAGGTCGCTATGCTCAACCATGGAACCCCGCTTCTTTTGAAGCAGGACTGGAGGAAGAGGCAGTTGGCCCAAGTTATGCATCTGCCGTAGCGAGTCGCTATTTCAACAACCGTAAACTTTCTATCTTCGGTGGCTCTAATGAAATTCAGAAGAACATCATCTCCAAGATGATCATCAGACTCTAGGGGCTAATCATGAACTTTAATCATACCGAAGAAAGGCAAATGCTCTCCGATACTTTATCGCGATTTATTCGTGAAAAGTACAGTATTGAAGCGCGTAATGAAGCCGCAGTTTCCGCTATTGGCTATCAACCCGAGATCTGGTCGGCGTT
>CALFUP010000092.1 GCA_937929875.1 uncultured Cocleimonas sp.
GAGTCTGGTCAACTTAACATACGGATGACAGATAAGACGGCTTTTACCTTAGGTGAGAATGTTGCGACCACGCCTGGTAAAGTCGTTTTTCAAAACAAAATGCTGCAGTTGATTCAATACACACCATCGACTGATACGGTATTAAAACGTCCGTTAATGATAGTTCCACCATGGATCAACAAGTTCTATATTTTGGACTTACAAGAAAAGAATTCCTTGTTGAAGTGGTTGGTTGATCAAGGTCACACTGTCTTTGTTGTCTCTTGGATTAACCCAGATGAAACCTACAAAGACGTTGGCTTTGACGACTATGTAACAGAAGGTATTGTCAAAGCAGTCGATGCTGTTGAACAAGCAACGGGCGAAAGTGAAATAAACGCAATCGGTTATTGTATCGGTGGCACTTTGTTATCAACGACGCTTGCTTATATGAAAGCCAACGGCGATAACCGTATTAAAAGCGCAACATTCTTCACGTCAATGATTGATTTCGCTGAGCCAGGTGAACTCGGTGTATTTATTGATGAAGCACAGATCTCAAGTCTAGAAAAAATCATGGAAGAAGAGGGCTGTTTAAAAGCATCGAAAATGTCTGGTGCCTTCAATATGCTTCGCGCCAATGATTTGATTTGGTCTTTCTATGTCAATAATTACTTGATGGGTAATGCTCCGCGTCCATTTGATTTGTTGTATTGGAACTCAGACTCAACGCGTATGACACCGACTATGCACTCTTGGTATTTACGTAATCTGTATAAAGATAACAATCTTTCTAAGCCAAACAAATTAACTATTAAAGGCACGCCTATTGATATCTCTAGCATTGATATCCCCGTATGCTTTGTTTCGACTGTCGATGATCATATTGCTCCTTGGATTTCTACTTATGCGGGTGCTAAATTATTCTCAGGCGATACACGTTTTATCCTTGGAGGTTCAGGACATATTGCAGGTATCGTTAATCCACCCGAAGCAAATAAATATGGTTATCGAGTCACTGATGATTTACCCCACGACCCGCAAGCTTGGGCTGATGATGCAGATGTGAATGAAGGTTCATGGTGGCCAAACTGGGATTCTTGGGTTCGTCCACTTGCAAGTGATACGGTAGAAGCTAGAGTAGAAGGTGAGGGTGGTTTAGAGGTTATCGAAGATGCACCAGGTACCTATGTTAAATGTAAAATTGATGATCCATCCCCAGTGCTTGAATACACCAAGTTAGATCCTTCAAAGAAGCCTGTTGTAGTAAAGAAAGTAGAAGCTAAACAAACAGTTGTGAAAAAGACTGCAGCTGTTAAAGCAGAAGCAAAGAAATCTGCCCCAGCAAAAGTCGCAGCAGTAAAAACTAAGCCAGTGGCTAAGTCAGTTACTAAGCCTAAAACTTCACCAAAAGCTAAAGCTTCTGTTACTAAGCTTGTAGGGGAGAAAGCAGAAGAGATTCAACCTCAGTTGAATTTAGAGCCAAAGCAAGATAAAAAAGTAGTATCAAAGAAAGTTACAACAAAGAAAGTTTTAACTAAGAAACAAGCAACAAAATCTCATGCGGATGATCTAACTGAGGTTGTTGGTATAGGCCCTAAGGTTGCTGAGATGCTGAAATCGTTTGGTATCAAAAGCTATGCAGATTTAGCAGCGATGCCTGCTAAGGTAATACTCGCTAAAATGGAAGCTGTAGATCCTAAGAATAGACGTTTTGATCCTAGCTCTTGGCCGAAGCAGGCTAAAGATCTTATTGCAAAAACTTCAACTAAAACCGAAACGAGAAAGACAAAAACAAAGAAAAAGTAATTCAGTTAATTTTAAATTACTAAATGGCTACTCAATGAGTGGCCTTTTTTTATGTCAAAAAGTAGGGGGGTGTGCTTTATTAGCTTAATCAAGTGAGTGTTTGGCAAAACGAAACGATTGAATACTTGGAAAAATGATAATTAATGAACGTATTTTTATTTGTAAATGAGTTTCAGTTTCGTTCCAATAATATTGGAAATTCATCGCCAAGCAAATGATCACCATGTTGTAATGTTACTTCATCGAAAGGCGGCGAAGTAACACTATTTTCTTTACGAACGAAGCGAATATCATCGCCTACCAATCTTAGCGAAAATGCTCGTCTTTGGGCATTAAGACTATTATTAGCGGGTGCGCCATGCAGGGTTCGATAATCAAAAGCAACGGCATCACCAGGTTTTAAATCCCAGCCGACGATGTTGTAGTCGTCTCTGTGGTCTTCTATGTTTGGAATCTCTTCTAGACCATCTATTTCATTGAGTGGCTGCCCATTGAAACGTTGCGGGCGAAAAGATTTTCCCCAGAGGTGTGATCCAGCCACGAACTCTAAGGTTCGATCTCTTGGGATATCATCCAAAGGAATCCATAAGCTAACCGTGTTTGGCCCATCGACACAGTAATAAGGCAAATCATGGTGCCAAGGTGTAGCGATTCCCGTTTGTGCTTCTTTGACTAGAACGTGTTCATGAAACAATTGCACTTTGTTACTTTGCATTAAAGCTGAGCCTATTTCGGCAGCTTCAGAATTAAAAATAAAGTCACGGTATTCAGGAATTCGTTGCCAACTGCAGTAATCTACAAAAAACTGACCACCACCGTTTTCATCTTGATAAATTCTTGCGTTCGGATTCGGTTCGGCTATGTTGGCAGCAATACCTTTTCGCAGCACGTCAACCCAGTCAGAGAAGTAACCAAGCAGGACAGTAACGCCATCTGTTTGGAATTGTTCAACAGTTTTTTGATCTATGTCCGTTTTCATTCCAGTCTCCTGTGATCATTGGTTTTCCTAACTATAAAATGTGAAAAACCTAACTGAGCGCTGTTAGCAAGCGAAGCATAAATTGTTCCATCTGCTCTATTTGTTTTAGATGAATAAATTCATCAGGTTTATGCGCTTGTTCGATATTGCCAGGTCCACATACCACCGTTGGAATACCAAGTTGTTGAGTAAACAACCCACCTTCAGTACCAAAGCTTACTTTTTTTATGCCTTTAACATCCGTTAGAGTTTTAACGAAATTTACAACGTCTTCATTAGGCGCAGTAAACATTCCTGGGTAGCCTGATAACTGCTCAAATTCAAAACCACATTTTTCATCGATGGCTTTCATTTCTGGTTCGAGCTTGGTTTTCGCATATTCGATAATTTGTTGCAAGATTGGCTCTGGGTCTTGTTTAGGGATGTTACGAATTTCAAACTTTAACTCACAGAGATTTGGGACAATATTTAGTGCAACCCCACCGTTTATTATGCCCGTGTGAATGGTTGTATGAGTGACTTCAAAACCCTCTTCATAAGGGCCATCTTGCTTAATATCTTTTGCTAATTTACGAATAAAAACGATAAGTTCTGCCGCGTAATCCACTGCATTAACGCCAATATGCGGCAAGCTAGAATGCGCTTCTAAACCTGTGATTCGAACCAATTGCGCTAACTTGCCTTTGTGAGCATTAACGACTTGCATACTGGTTGGCTCACCGACCACACACATCGCTGGTTTGATTGGCATGTCTTGCATCATATCAAGTAAGCGGCGCACGCCAACACAACCGATTTCTTCATCGTAAGAGAATGCGAGATGTACTGGAGTTTTCAGTTTGGCTTCAACCATTTGTGGTACATAAGCCAATACAATCGCAATAAAGCTTTTCATATCAGCTGTGCCGCGGCCATATAAAGCACCGTCTTTTTCTTCTACAATAAAAGGATCTGAGCTCCAGTTTTGCCCTTTGACGGGTACAACATCGGTATGACCAGACAGCATGACTCCTGCTTTATCCTGTGGTCCGATCGTGGCGTAAAGATTTGCTTTGGTTTTTTCATCATTAAAGACAAGTACCGAATCGATCTTGTATTCCGCTAAGTAATCGCGAATGTAGTAAATTAAATTGAGGTTAGAGCGATAACTAGTGGAATCAAAAGAGATTAACTTTTCGATTAAACTTCGAGCATCTGCTTGCTGCTCACTCATCGCCAGGCACACCATAAGATTCGGCTTCATCAGGGTTAATGGCACGAGTAATATAAGGCTGCATTTGTGGTTCGTATTCTTCCCAAATAGTTCTTAATTGAGGGATGGCATTATCAGGAATCGGATCCCAATCCACGCGCAAATCAACGATAGGCCAGTCATATTCTGAATAAACTTTCACTCCTACAGAGTGAACAGGACCCGCTTCGCCACCTGCCTTAACACCAGCTTCTAAAGCTGTTAATAGACGATCTGCTAAATGCCCACTGCTACTTTCAAAGGCCTCAACAAGTGCCGCTGGGATACCTTTGTTATCAAGTAGGTTTCCCATCGCAAGGCAGTTTTTACCTTGCGCCATATTATGCACGCCTAAAGTCTTTTCGCCGCTGTAGCAAGCAGAGTTTCCTTGTTTGTCGATAACGCCTAACTGCCTCCAATCCACATTGGGTGTTTCTTTAACCACTTGAGCTAAGGATTCTTCTGCTGAAGCCCCTTGTTCGCATAAATCGAGCAAGCGATTGCCCAAACTCGGATCAGTAATATTTTGTGATGAAGCTGCGCCAACACCAGCACGACCAAAAGCACAGCGGCTAGCGACGCAAATACTGGATGAGGTAACGATGGTGCCGAACATGCCTGTCTCTGGACAAAATGCTGCAACTGAAAATGTCATGGTCTAACTCCTTATCTTATTCCGGGATAACAGCAATTACGTCGATTTCCACTAGCCATTCTGCCTGTCCTAAGCCTTGAACGACTAAGCCAGTCGAAATAGGGAATACTCCTTTTAACCATTTCCCAGTGACTTGGTAAACCGCTTCACGAAAACGAGGATCAGTAATATAAGTCGTGGTTTTAACGATATGACTCAAATCCGAACCTGACTCTTCCAATAACTGTTTGATGTTTTTCATCGCTTGCTCAGCTTGTGCGCCAGGATCACCAAGTCCGATTAAATTACCATCAAAGTCAGTACCGATTTGTCCTCGAACATAAACGGTGTTTCCAGCGACTACCGCCTGACAAAGGTCATTATCCAAGGATTGATTAGGATAGGTATCTTTGGTGTTAAACATGCGAATTCGAGTATGGGTTGTCATCAACGTATTCCTTTGATTTTGATTGTGATTTTGAATTTTTTATTGAGTATATTACTAAGAGTTTTATTTAACTGCTCTCTTTCTTTAGCGATGCATCATGATAATCAAGATAGCTTCGTTGTATCTCAATATGATCGGCAATATGTTTAGCATCATGCCAAACGCCCCAAATGAAACTTGACCCACGACGAGATAACCACGGTAAACCTAGGAAGTAGATACCGGGATCGCTGGAGACGCCACGTTGGTGTTTTGGCTGACCATTTTCATCGTAACAATCAACATTCAACCAACTGTAATCAAAGGAATAACCAGTTGCCCAGATGATTGAGGTAACGCCAGCTTCTGCTAGATCGAGTTCTAGAATAGGATTTGCAAGACATTCAGGGTCTGGCAGTATGTCGTAAGCTTCACGTTCTTCAGGTAAGTCGATTTCATTACGCTCAGTGTATTTATCTGCCGCTTGTATCACATCAAGATAGTTATCATCACCTGCTTTAATATTGTCAACTAGGTCATCTTCAAAACTTGCTTTAAGACCGTTAAAAGACTTTGTTAAGCCAAGCAGGGTAACGCCTTTGTGCGCAAGACTTCGAAAGTCAATAGTTTGGCCGCCATGCGCACCGCTCACAGCGATTGGAACATGTTCTGTGCCCGGTTTATCTGGTTCGATATCCCAAAGGCCTAGTACACCTAACCACCAACAATAATCGCGTTTGCGATATGCGCGTGGCGGTCGATTATGCGAACCAATGGAAATATACACTTGTTTGCCTGCCTCTTGTAATTCAGCAGCGATTTGAGCTCCTGATGATCCAGCACCGACAACTAATACAGCGCCTTCAGGGAGCTGCTCAGGGTTGTAATAATTTGCCGAATGAATTTGCTCAATGAGTTCCGCATTAGGAGCTACTGCTGGAATATTTGGTTTTTGAAAAGGTCCTGTTGCAGCAACGACACGAGTGGCCTCAATAACACCCTCGGAAGTTTTCACGGTGAAGCCTGGTCGGTCAGTATTGCGTTCAACACTAAGTACATCGACGCCAGTACGAATGGGCGCGTTAAACTTTTTTGCGTAAGCTTCAAAGTAATCTGCAACTTGATCTTTTGTCGCAAAATCATCGGGCTCAAGATCTTCAAATTCCATATTGGGAAATCGATCATGCCATGCAGGGCCATTCGCGACTAAAGAATCCCAGCGACCTGTGCGCCATTTTTCAGCAATGCGATCCCGCTCTAATACAATATGTGGAATATTGTGTTTGCTTAAATGTTCACTCATGGCAACACCCGCTTGTCCCGCGCCCACTACTAATGTATCTGTTTTTTCAATCGGCATTTTTGATTCTCATTATCATATTCACGTAATTTGTTTCAGGTAATAACTATTGTCAGCTTATAAATAAACAGTGTATAAATAAAATAGTATTAAATAAAAAACTGTATAAATAAAAACTATGCAGTGATGCTTTTAAGGAACCTCTGATTAAGTCGATATAAATTAAACGCAGATAAAAGTGTTTGTAATTTTCACGAAGTGAGTCGTAATAGTCATTCTATTGCGGCGAGCTTCGGGGAAGTTACAGGCGCTTTTAGCAGGTTTAAAAATATTGGACTTGATCAGAGTTTCCTTACATTAAAGAGAACAATCATAAATGCAATTCACTTTGAAACAATTAAAATACTTTGTCACCACGGGCGAATATATGAATGTCACTAAAGCGGCAGAAAAATTATTCGTCTCCCAACCTTCAATATCTTCAGCAATTTTGCACCTTGAACAGGCGACGGGATTACAATTATTTGTACGACACCATGCTCAAGGCTTATCACTCACTCCTGTCGGCAAACAGTTTATTCTCAAAGCTAAGCAATTATTAAAAGACGCTGAAAATTTAGGCCACTATGCAAACACCATAAGAGAGGAGGTTGCAGGTTCGCTATCAATTGTTGGTTTTCCAACCTTTTCTCCAATGCTGCTGCCGCCATTAATGCGCAGATTTGCGGATAAGTATTCCCAAGTTGATATCCAATGTGATGAAGCTCACCAAAAAGATATTATTCAAAGTCTCAT
>CALFUP010000093.1 GCA_937929875.1 uncultured Cocleimonas sp.
TAAACCAAAAAGTCTTATGCGTCGATTCATTTTTACAGTGATATTACTATTTCAGTGCCTGCTCGCTTCTGCGTCAGCTGCTGATTTAGTGTTAGATCTTGATAATGAAATCAATACAGACTTACTCAAATACAGTGAATATCATCTAGATAGAAAAGCCAACTCAAACTTTAAGACTGCCTCAGAACTACCAAGCTCTAGTTGGAAGCGATTTAACCGAAATCAACTCAGATTTGGTTTTACCGATAGTCCTGTTTGGTTGCGTACAACATTAAAAACCTCAGGTAACAAACCGAAGGAGCTCGCCTTTGCTCTGCATAAAGTGCTAAGCAACATCACTATGCGGGTGACTAAAGATGGCGGAGGTAGCCAACTCTACACCTTTAGTAAAACCATTAAGGGCAGCGATAAATCCTCTAGTAATTTAAACAACACCATTGTCAGGCTAGAGCCCAATAGTACTTATCAGCTGTTAGTTCAAATCAATAGCACAAGCCCGGTTATTGGGCGGTTTTCTGTTATAGAACTACCTATCTTGAAAAAGAACGTAGCCCAAATGCATGAGTGGGTGCAAATGGCGTTATTGTTGATTGTCTTAGTCGCGATTTATAATGCAATCGTATTCGTATCGAGCCGTCACCCTGCCATTATCGCTCACTTAGGTTACGTACTTTCGATTATTGGCTACTTGCTCAACGACTTTGGCTATATCCAGAAGTGGACGGCACTATCTCAGTTAGGAACGGTTCAGCGCGTCAGTGCAATTTTCCTAGTCACTTGTATTCTGTCTTTGATTGCTTTTTTCAGAGCAATGAGTAGCCACGAGAAATACAGCCGTCAATTTAAAAGGCTTTATCAATTCTTGTTCATGGCGGGCTACACACTCATCCCAGTGATGTTTCTGATGCAGTTTCAACAGGTACTTCATTTAATACTTATTCTAATCGCTTTATCGATTACGGTTGGCCTGTTCCATGGCTACCTGAGCTGGAAAGAAAGAGATAATACTCAAAGCAATGAAAGCTACTCATTGTCGCTAACGCTATTAATCGTTTTGATCACCTTAGTGCCATCCGTGATGCTACATATCTTGTCTAGGCGAGGCATCATTGACGTATTGTGGTTCACAGAATTCGTTTTATTTGCTTCAATCATTATTGAGGTCATACTGATATCTGCTGTTTTGTTTTTCAATATCCGCAAGAATAAAGAGGCCTATCAACGTGAGATTCATTCTCATAAATTTAGTGATTTGCCCAATGATCGCGCACTAGAAAAATGCTATGCCATCGAGTTATTACCCAACGAAAAAACAATTGTTCAGATCTGGATCTCTGGCCTTGATGAGCTTCAGGTAGCCTTTGGACCAGAGCGTTATCAAGAATTCCTTCGGGATACGGCTAGGCAGATGAGCCAAGGACTTATCGATATACCTGAGGTGATTAAATACCACGATGATCATCGGGGTAAAACCTCGCTTTTCCACAGTGATAAGAACACGTTCACATTGCTCTGCGGCAGAGTCAACAAAGCCACTCAACGCTCAATCACAGAACAGTTAACCTATGCTCTAGAGACCATGTCTAACTTGCATAGCATCAATATTGATTTAAAACCTGTCATCGGCGCTTACGAATTTGATCATAGTAAAAACAGCTTAAATACAGCGCTGGTTAACTGCAATCTAGCATTAGCACACAGCATTAAGCACAACCAGAAGTTTAAAATATACACCCCTCAAATGAGCTTCGATGAACGCCAACGACTTGCTCTCGTTAATGATTTTCGCGAGTCGTTAAATAACGACGAGTTTTTCTTACTGTGGCAACCTCAATACGATACTCAAACCTCAAAAATCATTGGTGCCGAGGTATTGTCACGTTGGCAGCACGAGCAGTATGGATTAATAAGCCCTGAGCTATTCATCCCACTGCTTGAACAATCTAACCGAATATGTGAGCTATCATACTGGGTAATTAATGAAGTTCTGAAGCAATTGCCCGCTATCCATAAGTTCCATCCAGGCATTGAAATATCAATTAACCTTTCCCCACGAGACTTAATTGGTGATAGCTTAATAACGTTTTTAGACAACAATTTAAAGTCACAGGGCGACCTGATTCCTTTTATTACATTCGAAATAACGGAAACATTATTAATCGACGACTATTCAGATGTTCTGAATAATGTCGAAAAATTACAGAGTCGTGGCTTTAAAATTTCTATCGATGACTTTGGATCAGGTTATTCATCTTTTGCATACTTGCAAAAGTTGCCGGCTAATGAGCTAAAAATCGACAAAATATACACAGATTCTTACTTAGAAAGCAGTTCTAATGCTATTCTTGAAAGCATGATCTTTATGGCGAAACGGCTGAATATGAGAATTGTTGTAGAAGGTGTAGAACACCAACAGCAAGTCGATTTATTTAAAAAGCTGGGTGCTGAACGCCTGCAAGGTTGGTTGCTGGACAAACCTATGTCTTTAAATGCCTTGCTGGATAAAGACACAGCCATCGTTTAGCGAGCATTGCCAACTATCTGAAAGTATTTTTATTCAGATAGCTGAAAGTACCTAGGGGGTACACTGTAGCTCCCCCTTAATCATAATTTGCTTTAGATGTTTAAACCTTTTATTCGCATTATTTGCATGGTCTTCTGCCTGGTAGCTGTTGCTTCAGGTGATGATGTGCTTGTGGATTTAAATAACCCCGTTAAAGCAGATTTACTTTCAAGCAGTGAGTACTTCCTAGACAAAGCTAATGTTCATGATATGGCGTCAGCCAAGCAACAGCCTGATTCTGAGTGGATTCCATTCAATCGCAAGCAGTTCAGCTTTGGCCTGATGAAACATCCTCTATGGGTTCGTACTACAATTAAAACGACTGGAGGGCAAGATCGTGAGTTGTTAGTAGATTTACATGGTGTTATCGACACTATACATCTGCAAATTAGCACTCAAGATAGCCAGCTATCTGACTATAAGTTTGGTAAAGGGTCAATATCAACCCATGACCATGAACATAAAGAGCATTTGTTTAACATTGGTCAAAAAGCCGATACTGATCATGTCGTCATCAGCCTATCTCCCAATAAGACCTACGAGCTACTGCTCAATATAAATAGTAAAAATGCGGTTATTGGTAGCTACAGGGTTATTGAACCTAATAGACTTGATTCTGAAAACCGATTAAGAGCAAACGCAATCGTCGGTTATTTATTTCTGACGTTCCTAATTCTTTTTTACAGCTGTTTAATCTACTTTTCAACACGTGACAAAGCCTTCATATTCCATATGTTGTATACCCTGTCTATTACAGGGTACTTGCTAAACTCTTATAGCTTTATAGAAGCTTGGTTTGAGATAGCCGACAAAGTTTTTCTTCAGCAACTGCTGACTCTTAGTATTGCATCTATCTTTCTTTCATTACTGGCTTTTTGTAAGGCAATAGTCAATGAGACGTTTACACTCTACCCTCGAGCAATAAAGATTGCCTATCAGGTATTTTTTGCTGCGGGTGCAATTACACTGTGCTTAATATTTGTTTTTCCATATGAAATAGTTATTCGATTTTTAATCGTAGAGCTTGTTTTAGCGATGATTCTAGCGCCATTTATGGCTTTCTATCGCCCCCAACAAGACAAAAATAAGAGTGGTATAGTCGATACCCGTCTACTGCGCTTACGGATAACCTTATTTACATTCGCCTTTGTTGGTGGTGTTCATATGAGCCTTAGGCTGGGATTGATCGATGTCTACTGGTTTACAAACTATATTCTATTCATGTTTGTCTTTATCGAGGTTTTCTTATTCGTCACCGTCATCTTTATCAATATAAACAATGATAAGAAGGCACTACATAAAGAAACCTACTTTAATAGACATAGTAAGTTACCTAATGATAAGTCCCTCAGGAATCATGTTTTAAACAACACCAAAGGTGAAAGCTACACTTTAGTGTACTTTTGGGTGTCAGGGTTTGATCGATTAGAAATAGCTTTGGGCAGCACTCAGTTCCGGGAGTTCATCTCTGAGTTCGGTTTAAAACTCTCTCAAAACTTAAAAAACAGTGAGTATGTTGTTACATCAAATGATGATAATAGCGATTTTCAAAACCTATTTCATACCGGAAAAAACAACTTTGCTATCTTATGCGAGAGGCTAAGCTATAAAGACCAAAGATTATTATACAAACAAATAACCGAGGCATCTAATCTGCTAGGCCATCTAAACCATTTCAATGTGGACTTTAAAGTCATATTGGGAGCTGATGGCTTCTACCCTAAAACTGATTATTATGATGTGGTCATGGAAAACTGCCTGCTAGCACTAGCGCAGGGCATAAAAAGTAAAAGTAATATAAAGTACTATAATGAAAGTATTCGCTCAGACAAACTCCTTAGACGTAAGCTTGTTGCTGACTTCGAAAAATCATTAAAAAATAACGAGCTATATTTAGTTTGGCAGCCACAATACGAAGTAAAGAGTAAAAGGATTCTGGGTGTCGAGGTATTCAGTCGCTGGCTACATTCTGAAAATGGCTTAATACTCCCCAACACTTACATCCCTCTTTTAGAAAAGTCAGACCGTATCTGTCAGCTCTCTAGGTGGACAATTGAAGAAGTCTTTAAAAACTTACCGTTAGTGCATGAGAGCTTTCCTGAAGTCGAAGTCTCCATCAACTTATCTCCACAGGACTTATTAACTGACGATTTAGTTTCGTTTCTAGACCAGCAACTCATTCACTATGCAGATTTGGCACCCTACATTATCTTAGAAATTACCGAGTCAATAATGATAGACGACTATTCGGTTGCGCTTGGACATATTAAAGAACTACAGCTTCGCGGCTTCAAAATATCCATTGAAAACTTTGGCTCCGGTTTAGCCTCATTCTCATATTTACAATCTGTGCCGACTAACGAGTTAAAAATTGATAAGACCTTCAGCGATAGATTTGCTGAGCCAAAAACCTATGCCATTTTAAGTAGCATTATTGGTTTAGCAAAACGCTTAAATATAAGGTTAGTTGTAGAAGGCTTGGAAACAGAGCAGCAGATAGATACATTTACAGAACTAGGGGTTGAGCGCTTGCAAGGTTGGGCAATCAGCGAACCATTATCACTACAAGATCTGCTAAATAGCGTACCAATAGAACCAGAAATGAAGCTTACCGGTTAATAGTACAGACATCTCGAACATGTATGATGTATATATTTGCTACGTTAACTTAACTACATTGATACGGAAATGTTTAGACGATTATTAATTTTATCACTGCTTATCTTGCTAATGCCTCAAGCATTTGCAAAGTCTGAGCTTGTGTTAAATTTAGATAATCCGGTCAATGCCCAACTGTTGCCAACTAGCCAATACTATATAGACGCTAATGAATCCTATGACTTCAGCTCAATTGGTGATTTAGCTGGATCTAAATGGAATCACTTTAACCGTGAACAATTTAAACTGGGCCTCACGTCAGGCTTTGCCTGGGTAAAGACAACTTTTAGAACGACTGGAAACAGCGGCCAAGACGTTGCAGTTAAACTTCATAGCAGTATGGATTCGCAACAAATAAAACTGAGTACTCGTGGAGAGGAACCCCAACAGTTTTCCTTTGGTTTAGGTAGCGAACCCGACCATTACCATGATGAACGTCAAGATCATAATAAAAGTCATACAACAAAATTAAAGTCTGACCATGCCAATATT
>CALFUP010000094.1 GCA_937929875.1 uncultured Cocleimonas sp.
ACGAGTTGTCATTCAAAAAAGTAGGGGGGTGTCATTTTTAAAGTTCTTTGATGGTGTTATGTTGTTGGCAACAAACTAAAACCTAATGAGATTGAATTCGATGTATGAATTGAGTAATGAGCAACGACTAAAATTTACGATAGTTTTAATGGAATATTTGAACGCGGGTGATTGGAAAACACTTTTTATAGAAACAGATTGTGAAGAATTCGCACAACAGCACACTCAGTTTTATGAAGATGTAAGTTGGGAAAATGAGACCTTAGAGCAGGATTGTATTGATGCCGTTGAGTTTATCTTCAATAAAGACAGTGCTAACTTAAGAGCAATCTGGGAAGTACCCGGTGTGAAGACAATTACCAGTCGACAAGATGAAGCTTTGCATAATGAGATTGAAGCGTTAATCGAAGGTGGTGATGCAGTTGATGATGTAATTGATAGTGCAGAAAACAACCTTACAGGTAATGTAGTCAATGACTTAGATATGAGTCTTAATATTTCAAATCTAAACGTAAACCCAGTTGTTTTTGATGTAGCTAAAAATCCGTATAAGGCCCTTGATGAAGCGGATTTACTGCTAAATACAGAAAGTGGGACTAATGCGTTTGATCTTATGTATGCTGCTTTGGATAGTTATCTACAACAGACCTGTACTAGCAAAGGCATCCCTTTTGATACGAGTGATGAAATCACAGTGTTGATGGCTAAGGTCAATGTATATATCAAAGGAAAAGCGGACTCGCCATTAAATGTAAAGACACTCTCATTATTACGAACAGCAAATTCATTGCTAACTACAATCAATGATTTGAAAAACTATGATAGGTCAGCTAATTTCAATGAATATGAACTAACGGATGTAGATGCTAAATTTGCAATAAACTTATCACGCTTGTTAATAACTTATGTTGATGAATTGATTTAATGCTAAAAGTGGGGGGGTGTCATTTCGACAATGCTCAATGCAGGCATTTCGACAATGCTCAATACAAGCATTTAGACTTTGCTCAATACAAGTTTTTGGTGTACTTCGACGAAACTCAGTACAATTGCTCAAAAAAACTGTCATTTTTTAGAATCTATTTCTTGTCTAGCTACGATAAATAGTCTCAATCAAATGATAGCCAAATTGTGTCTTAACAGGTCCATGGACTTGTAAGACTGGTTTTTTAAACACGACATTATCAAAGGCTTTGACCATTTTTCCTGGGCCGAACTCCCCAAGGTCTCCACCTTTTTTGGCAGAGTTACAAGTCGAGTGTTTTTTCGCGAGTTGTCCAAAATCTTTGCCGCTTGCTAGCTGCTTTTTAATCGATTCTGCTTCTTCTTTGGTTTTTACTAAAATATGTCGTGCGCATGCTGTTGCCATAATTTTTTCTTCAATTTGTACAGTAATTTGTTAGGCCATTGATAGGTCATTGCTAAGTAATGACTCTGAGTTTACTGTATTCATTAGCCTCTAGGTAAAATTTAGAGTTGTTATTAGTGATGTTAAATATGTAATGATGTCGATGGTTAATTTTTGTAAGATTAGTGATGAGACTACAGTAAAGATGGATAGACGTATGAGCGAAAATAATAGTGTTGAAGATGATAAAACTACAGCACTTCAACTAATGGCAATTAAGGGTAACGCTAAACGCGCTTCTTTTGATCCTAAGCGTGATCGGTTTAATATGCCGCATTCCGCTGATACTCGCATTCATAAAGACCTTAATGCTAATCGTATGGTTATTAATAACAGTAATATTGCCATTGCTACACAATATCCGCTTCCGCATCAGCTGGAAGCTCAATTTCAAATGTTGATAGAAAACCGCACTCCAGCATTAGTTATCCTAGCAAGTATTAGTGATATGCGAAAAAATCAATTGCCTGATTATTTTTCTATGAGTGCAACTTATGGGCAAGTGACCACGCGCTCTATTGCTATGGGTAATGTTGAGTTAGGCGACGGTATAAAAGCACAAATGTTTAAATTGGAAGTAGCAGGTTTTGGAACATCTATCGATATGCCTGTTATACATGTTCATAACTGGCCTGATCATCAAACAGTTAGCCCCAAAGCTACGTCTAACCTAGTCACATTAATTGAGTTGACGTTATCCGAGAAAAGAGCTTTTTACGAAAAAAGAAAAAGCCGTGCGGTTTTAGATCCTGAAAGGATTTTACCTGTTATACATTGTAGAGCTGGGGTAGGCAGAACGGGTCAGGCGATTGCCGCAATGGTCATGAAAAAGAATCCGGAATTAAGTTTGGCTTCAATCACCAACGACTTAAGAGTGTCGCGTAATAATTATATGATTCAAACCCCAGTTCAAATGGAAACCTTGGTCAAGCTAGAGAAAGGGAAGCAATCAAATTGAGCTTAGTAATATAGGAGCTTAGTAGCTTAGTGAATATTCTTTTATGTATATCGGTGAAGCATCAAAACAAAGTGGCGCAACAGTTAAGGCAATAAGACTGTATGAAGAGCTAGGCTTGTTATCGAATGTCGCCAGAGAAAATGCGTATCGTGTTTTCACAGAGGAACACGTGCAACTGATTAAATTTATTAAAGTTGCCCAGACGTTTGATATTAAACTATTAGAGTTAAAGGACATTATTTATCCTAAAGGTATTTCGGATGGCTCTGGTATTTCCAGTAGTTCGACTAATTTGGCTAATTGGGAAAATATAGTCAAAGCGATTGCGATAAAAGAAGAAAAAATTAGTAAAGAAATTATCAAGCTTCAAAGGCATAAAAAAGACTTAAATAATTATAAAAATGAAATACAACAATGCCTTTTAGAATTCTCTGATTGCTCATTTCCCCAAGTTAAAAAGTGACCCTTGACTCTACCCCATAGGGGAGAGCTTATATTTGTGCTTCTAACCTTTGGAGTCTACAAATGAAAATTAAAAGTGAAAAAATATCTCAAGAATATTCAAAAGCGATCAAAGAAAACAAGAATATTGTCTCAGCAACAGGCGGTGCTAAATTTGCTAATTATTCGAGTCATGAATTAGGCAACTTACCCGATGGAGTGGCAGATAG
>CALFUP010000095.1 GCA_937929875.1 uncultured Cocleimonas sp.
GTTTTTTTTTCAGCAGGAAATCTTAACATTAATTTAACCTTACAATTAACCAGTCCAAGTTCAGGAGTGGAAAAAATTCAATTATCAATTGGTAGTACAAAGAATAACTTTTTCCCCGGTTCTTCAAACAGGCCCCAGGAAGTATATTCATGGCCAGCTTCACCTATTACTGCAGTTGCAAATTTCAGAGATCCATCAATAGCTCCAAAGACTGTTACCTTGTCTGAAGCTAACGATCCATGGGGTTTATTTAAACTAGTCAAGAACGACCAACTTAGAATTCCAGACTTTGGTAATGCCGTTTTTTCAGTTAAAACGCCAACGCTTAAAGAAAACCCTTTTAAGATGTTCAATAAAATGAAAAGTCTTAAATCATGTAGGTGTCCCAAATAATGTCAGAAGAATCAATAGTAGGTTATTTTGGAAAAATTCCTTCAAAAGGTGATTTTATTACAAACTCTTTATCAATGGATTTTACAGAACCGTGGGATTCTTGGTTACGAGAGGTGTTAGCCCATAGTAAATCAGTTCTGGCTGATAAATGGATGGAATTGTATTTAACGGCTCCAGTGTATCATTTTGCATTGTCTTCTGGAGTTTGTGGTAATTCGACTTGGTTGGGGGTTTTTATGCCAAGCGTAGATAGTGTAGGAAGGTATTTTCCAATGACTATTTGTCAATCTTTTTCCTCTTTCGCAAACCCCCTAGAACTTATTGAAAAGGAAAGTTCATGGTTGAAAGATGCAGAAAAGCTTTTATTGACATGCTTAGATGATGATTTCTCATTAACTGATTTTGAGAGCGAACTTAGTAAAAGTAAATCACATGATAATGGTGAGACCACAATTACTTTAAAGAAATCGAAAATGCATCGTTTTGAAGATAGTGCTTGGGGTTTTCCTGTTCATGAAGATGAAATTCCGGCAGTAGTTTATCCTGAACTTCTGAATAGTATGTTGGGTACTTTTTTTTCTACTTACAGCATATGGAGAACCAACGGTTCCGATAATGTACTTTCAAACTTGGTTATTTCTGAGGGCTTACCTTCCTACAAAAGTTGCCCAGCGTTTATAGATGGAAATTGGAGTAAATGGGGGTGGACAGATGAGCAAATTATCCGCTAGTCAATTTAACTATCAGTCATACGGTCTAACTAACCAAGGCTGTGTTCGTGATCATAATGAGGATGCTTTTTTAGAGTCAAGCGATGAAGGCTTTTGGGTCGTGGCAGATGGAGCGGGAGGACATCAATCAGGAGATATTGCTAGTAATTTAATTGTTGATAATTTAGCGAAGCTAAAAAGAAGTCGGTTTTTTGGTAGTTTTGTAAATAAAGTGCGGGATTGTTTACAAAAAGTTAATTTAGAATTGATCGATAAGAGCGGTGGTGAAGAAACTAAAGTCTTGATCGCTAGTACTGTTTGCGTATTAATTGCTCAAAGAAGTAATATAGTCTGTGTTTGGTCAGGAGATAGTAGAATATATCTTTTTAGAGAAGAAAAATTGACCCAGTTAACAAGAGATCACAATAGGGTGAATGAGTTTATAAAGGCGGGTTTTACTCGTGAAGAGGCTGAAAAATATCCCATGGCACAACATTTAACTTCAGCAGTTGGGGTAACTTCTCCGTTATATACCGAAACTCAGAGCTCTGAAGTTCTTGATGGGGATATTTATCTAATTTGTAGCGACGGTCTTTTTAAAGAACTTACTGATAAGGATATTTCAGATGTATTAAAACAAGAAAGCTTAAAATATTCCGCTTCTGATTTAATCGATTTGGCCATTTCTAGAGGAGCCACAGACAATGTGACTGTTTTATTAGTTAAAGCAAATGAAAAATAATCTATAAATATTTCTAATGTTTGCAATTCACATTTGATTTCTATCAATCTTTAAATAAATCTTCTAGAGGGTCTTCGACAGTTTGACGTTTGTAATTGTCACAATTTTGAAATTCTATATTCTTCCTTTTGTTGATTTTTTCAATTCCAACTAATGCGTAATTATTTTTATCATCCATTTTGAGGATTTTTTGTAGGTGCCACTCACTTGTGTCTTTTGGATCATAAGGGCCATCAATATCCTCAAGATATAGTCTACAGCCTTTTGTCCAATTTGAATGATCAAAAATACGTCTTTTTTCATCTCTTATTTTAGCTAGGCTAATGTAATTTTTTATCTTTTCAGCTTGAAAAAGCTTCATTTCTAGTTCAAAGGCTTCTCTTTGTTTAAGTTCTCTGGCTGCTTTAGCCTTATCAATATTCGAAATATCTAGAGCAGCTACAGTCTCAGGAACAGCTACAGTCTCAGGAACAACTACAGTCTCAGGAACAACTACAGACTCAGGAACAACTACAGACTCAGGAACAACTACAGACTCAGAAACAACTACAGACTCAGGAACAACTACAGACTCAGGAACAACTACAGACTCAGGAACAACTACAGACTCAGGAACAACTACAGGTTCAAAAACAATTTCAGCAGTTTGATCAAGTTTATTTTTGATTAGTTCTAAGTTATAAACAACAAGAACTCCCAGAATAGAAACCACGGCGATAAAAGCGAACCATGAACCTACTCTTCTTTTTTTTAAAACTTTACTAGAAGCCGGTAACGTTTGCATTATTATCGTTTCGTCTTCTGAAGCTCCTACAGGTCTTAATATTTGTGTTTTATCAAATAAATGTGAAGCATCAGTCAAAGCTTGAGAAAAGCTTTCAATTGATTCAAACCTATCTTCAGGACTCTTTGCTAACGCTTTGTTTAGAAACGCTTGAAATACAGCATTCTCTCCATCAAGTGTAGGAATATCACTGTGCACATGTTCATAAGTTACAGCTACTGTATTACTTCCAGCAAATGGTTTGCTGCCAGTGAGCATTTCATAAAAGACTACCCCAAGACTATAAATATCAACCCGTTGATCTATCTCGTTATTGCCCGTAGCTTGTTCAGGAGCCATGTAATGCGGGGTGCCTACCATATACCCCATTTGAGTCATTTCACCTATCGTGCCTTGAATTTTAGCTATACCAAAATCTGTTAAAACAGTAACACCATCTTTACGAAACATAATGTTGGCTGGTTTAATATCGCGGTGTATATAACCTTTATTGTGTGCGTAACTAAGTGCATTCGCTATCTCAGTTGTAATTTGAATAATGTTGGAAAGTGATAGTTTTTTCTCGGCTATGCGTTCTTTTAAACTATCTTTACAGAGCACTTCCATAGACATATAAAAATGTCCATTATGGGAATCAATATCATAAATTTTTACTATATTAAAATGTTCAAGTTTCGCTACTATTCGTCCTTCAATAAAAAAACTCTTTTGAAAAGCTTTTGTTGAAGAAATATTGGGAGCCATTATTTTTAGGGCAACTTCACGTTCAAGTCGTTTATGAATGGCACGATACACAGTCGCCATACCACCCTCACCAAGAGCTTCTTTTACTTCATAGTCAGGAATTTCTATCATAATTCAGTTATCTTGTTAGTTTGATTACAACGCGTTACGCGTGAATACGATTTGTATAAAAAGTTCATTAACCATATTTTTTATAAGGTTAAAATGAAGTATGTATAAAAATAAATATAGTAAAAGATGTGATTTTTTAATGATTTATTAATTATGAATTCTCCATCTGCAAATCTTATTCAATAAAAGCCTAGTATATTTAAAAATAATACCAAACTTTACTATACTTAATTATAAGTAATAAAAATTTATGTATAGATTAAGAATGTTTATTCTACTAACCACAGAGCTAGTTAATCGACTAAAGCTCATCATCTGTAGACAAAGAGGGTAATTATGAAACTAAGAAAAATGATATCTATAACATTTATCGCACTAGCAATAAATTTAGTTTCTGGATGTGGAGGTACTGAAGTAAAAACAGTAGATCTATCAAGCATAAAAGGTGCTGATGTAGATCAGCTTTATATAGTTGATTGTTTACTCCCAGGTAGTGTTAGGCAATTAGGTACAAAGCTAACTTATCTAAGTGCAAGACGAGTTATTAAAACCACTGGTTCAGAATGTGCTATTCGCGGTGGTGAATATGTAGCTCATGACAGAGCCAACTTCAAGACTGCTTTGAAAGTCTGGTTACCTTTAGCCCAAAGTGGTGATCCCAAAGCACAGACTTATGTTGGTGAAATCTATGAAAAAGGCCTAGGAACACAGCCCAACTATGCAAAAGCTGCGAATTGGTATCAACAAGCGGCAAATAAAGGATATGCACGAGCTAAAATGAGTTTAGGTTCTTTGTATGAAAGAGGGCTAGGAGTTCCAAGAAACAATGCAAGAGCATTAAATTTATATCGTGATGCATCTGGGTTAGGGGCAAGACAAGTTGAATTTGTTAGTGCTGCACAACGTCAAGCCAGAGCTTCTCAAAGTGCACAATTAGATCAAACACAACGTGAAATGCAAGTTGCACAAGCGCGTTCTAGTCAACTCCAAAGAGAAGTACAACAATTACGCGCAAATGTAGTAAAACTTAAAAACCAACCCCCAAAGATAGTCACCAGAACCGTCATCAAGCGAGAGCAAGTTAAACAAGTGCAACGTCAACAAGTGACAGCTATAGAAAAGAAAATTGAACAGAAACAAATTGAACTTAAACAACAAGATAAAAAAGTTATTGAAATAGCGTCACGTTCTAAGGGTTCTAACAAGAAAAAGAATGCAAACTTAAGAGGAATACGCTTTGGACGTTACTTTGCAGTAGTGATTGGTAATAACGATTATTCTAGTATTTCAAATTTACAAACACCGGTAAGAGACGCATCTTCAGTCGCATCAGTTCTAAAAAACCAATATGGTTTTAAAACAATCGTTCTATCAAATGCATCTCGCGGTAAAATGCTTGCTACATTGAATAGTCTCCGCAAGCGTTTGACTGCTAATGATAATTTACTAATATATTATGCAGGTCATGGCAGATTAAACCGTGGCAGAGGTTTTTGGCTACCTTCCGATGCTGGTTCTGGAGACCAGAAAACATGGATATCCAATGAGCAAGTTACAAATTTCATTGATGCAATGAAAGCCAAGCATATTTTAGTAGTAGCTGACTCTGTCTATTCGGGTACTCTGTCCCAATCTGCAATACCTAGTCCATTAATAAACTCAGGTAGAAACCGTGAATGGTTTGAAGCAGTAGCAAGTACCAAAGTACGCGTAGCAATGTCTTCGGGTGATAACAACCCAGTCACAGGTAGTGATAGTCATTCAAAGTTTACAGGCGCTTTCTTAAGTGCGTTACGATCTGGTCAATCCGTTATGGAAGGGGCTGGTTTGTTCCAAGTTATTCGTCAGCAAGCTCAAAATGCGCGCGCGCGCTATGCTCCAATAAAATTTGCCGGGCATGAGGCGGGAGACTTTGTGTTTTTGAAAAGTGGCAGTATTGCGATGGAAGAACCAACTCCAAAACGAGATGATGAAAATAGAATTAAATATCAACTGTTTGCATTGAGAGAATTTCTTTTAGCCTTGATAGCTTAGAGTTGTTTTATCAAATACAAAAAAACGGATCAATAGGAAAGATAACGATGGATAAAAAAAAGATATTAAATTATAGCTGGATGAAATATATTTTTAGTTTCTTGTTTTTCTCCATCTTTTTCTCAATTCCAACATATGCACTTCAAGTAACATTTACTCCAAGTGGTCCCACTGCTGTTGATGAAGGGGGAGTTGTTACTATTGACATGACCTATCTAGAAGAGCCAAGTGATTATGATTTTTCCGTTAGTCCTAGTGTACCTTGTCTGTTCGATGTGTCTTTTACTTTTCAAGGCACGGCTCTTAACCCAGCGGATTATACTGTTATAGATAACTTATCTGTGTTTATAGCCACAGGTGATTCTGTTCCAAACCCAATTTCTGGTGGAAGCATAACATTTACAATTACAGATGATGCTTTATTTGAATTTGATGAAACAATTTTGCAAGCGTCCGCAAATGTTTCTTCAACTTGTATAACTAATACCATCCAACTCCCAGACATTACAATAATAGATGACGACGTTGTTGATTTAGATATTAATTTTAATTCGCTTCAGAATAATTTGCTAGAAGGAACCGGAGACAACCATGTCGCTAATATTGTATTTGTTGAAGAAACTGGAATCAGTGACCAATTAATCTGTTTAGCAGAAGCAAACATTACAGTGACGGGTGGTGATGCAATTTTAGGAACGGATTATAATTTAATCACAACCCAAACCCTGGCTTTTGGCAATGGTGATTCAAATCCTAAATCTGTGCCTGTAGAACTAGATTTATTAGCTGGTATAGCTGGAGACGGTGATAAAACAATTGAATTGACAACTACTTTTACAAATCTTGATAGTGCTGAATGTAAATTAATCACACCACCATCTTCAATACTTACTTTTACCATCACAGATTCTGTTGTAATTCCACCGCCTTCTAACGATTTGGCTGTAAATGTAATTTCTGTACAGACTGATGTTCAAGAAGGATCTGGTAGTATAAATGTGGCTAATATTAGTTTTTCACTTCCAGCAGCAGTAATTCCTGATAGTGAGTGTAGCGCAACAGCAAATGTCGCCGTTACAGGAGGAAATGCACAGCTAGGAACTGACTTTAATTTAAATACTCAATCAGTGTCTTTTGGAGAAGGAGATGCTAATTCTAAAACCGAAGCGATAGTACTTGATTTGCTAGAAGGTGTTGCTGGAGATGGAAGTAAAACGGTCGTATTAACAACAACACTTACCAGCAGTGAAAGTTGCCCAATAACTACCGACATGCAACAAAGTTTCACTGTTACTATTTCAGACGATTCTTTTGAAGCGCCTACTATTGCACTTACTGCTGACAAAACTTCGGCGAAAGAAGGTGAGAGCATAATAATTAAACTAACTGCATCAGAAGTATTAGCTTCGTCGAAAATATTTGGTCAAAGAAATACCTCAGCGAGAAATATTGGAAGTTGCGATATGTCGGCAACATGGACATATGATGGTTCAACGGCGATTCCGGCCGACTATATATTCAATCCACCAGATATTGTCAATTTTCAAGCGACGCCTGAAATCGAAATTCCTTTGCTTATTAAACGTGATTCAATATCAGATAATGATGAAAGTTTTAACATACAGGTTACATTAGAGGGAACAGGAAATAACAATTGCTCAACAATACCCGCGACAAGTGCAAACCTTACCACTCCTATAACTTTTACAACATCAGAGGATATAGCTCAAAGAGCTGAACCTGAAGATCTGAAAAGTAGCATTTGTAGTGCTATAAGGAATAGAGATACTGATCCAACTACAGAACTAACTTCGGATCAAACATCGTTTTTAACCAGTAACTGTGAAGCAAATTCTCAAGAAGAAGCAGATTTAATAAATCGAAATTTTGAACCAGAAGAGGTTGCGGCTCAATCTAATGCTGTTTTGGGATCAGCCAAACAGCAATTAAGAAACGTACGTTCTAGATTAGATAGATTAAGATCTAATGGCGCCCAACGTGGTGTCGATGTATCTGGAGCAAATGTAAATATTCAAGGTGCTTCATTCTCTTTAGGTTATTTAAGCGGTGGCGGCGGTGAAAGCGAAGTTAATGAATTATTGAAAAGTAGTCGTTGGGGAGTCTTTGCTAATGGTGAATATGCGTTTGGTAAAGGTGACCAAAATAACAACGATACAACATTTGGTACAGGTGATCGCAATTTTGATTTTAATTCAAAAGGACTAACTATTGGAGCTGATTACCGATTCCCCGGAGAAAAAATGATTGCCGGAGCTGCACTTGGTTACAAGGACTTTAGTGCAGATTATTCAACTCAAGATGGTTATACCAATACACAAGGATATAATTTAAGTGTTTATTGTACTTTTCTGGTGTCAGATAAAGTCTATATTGATGGTTTGATAGGCTTAGGGAATAATGAAATTGATTCTCGAAGACCTGTTAACAATGATGGTACAGGGGGAGATATCAAGACTTTTGCAATTGGAAAACCTGATGCATCTGAGCTTACATTAAGTATTGGTAGTGGATATGAGTTCAACAAAAAAGAATGGACATACACCACTTATGGTCGGATGGACTATACCAAAGGAAAAATTGATGCATATCGAGAAATAGCCTCAGATGATTCTGCAAGAACTTCTATGTTTGAGATTGATAAACAGGAAGTTGACTCTTTAACCTCAACGTTGGGTATTAAAGCTAATCGTGTCATAAGTTCTACTAGAGGTGTTTTTATTCCACAAGCTTCCATAGAATGGAAGCATGAATTTAAAAATAGGGAAAGTATTTCTGGAAGATCAGTATTTGTTAACGGGGATTCAAGTTTAAATTTACTACCTGATTTTCAAGAAGATAATCGAGATGAATTTGATAATAACTATTTCAATATTGGAGTAGGAGTTTCAGCAATATTTCCTAAAGGACATTCTGGCTTTTTGAATATTGAATCCAGGTTGGGAGATTCTACTCAAAGCGATAATTCCATTAAATTTGGTTATCGTTATGAATTTTGATTCGTTAATATAGTTAATCTATATGAATAACGTATTAGCTTAATTTTCTTTAAAGTTTTTTATCACAATTTAGATTGTAAAGTTAATTTATCACAAGCCTCAGCGATTAATTGCTAAAACAGATCAAGCCAAACTATCAAAAAGTAGGGGGGTGTGCTTTTAAATCGTCTTAAATACGCGAATTGATTTTATATTGTTAAATTCACATTCTTTATTCGGAATCTTTACTAAGCTTTAGCATTAAAACTTATGTATCTTAAATTGTGTATTAAACCAATCAAAGTAATATCATCATGAGTACACCTAAAACCCCATCAACGACTACCTTAGGCATCCTCGGCATCGGTCACTTAGCTACTTATACCGTTACCGGTTTACGGCGTTCTGGAGACAAGCGACGAATTATCCTAAGCCCAAGAAATGCAGAGCAAGCTAAACTATTAGCCAAGGAATTTGATTGTGAGATAGCTGAGGATAATCAAATGGTGATTGATCAGTCTGATATGGTGTTGTTAGCTGTCAGGCCTTTTCAGTTAAATGATCTACTTGTATCGCTTCATTTTCCGAAAGAGAAGATCGTTGTTTCGGCTGCTGCAGGTGTCAGCTTGTCTCAACTAAGAGAGAAAGCAGATTTCCCTGAAAAACTGGGATTGATATTACCCGGTGTATCAGCGGAAAACTCCCAAGGATTTGTCCCGATCTATCCAGACTTTGCTGAAATCAGATCTTTATCTGATGCACTGGGCAAAACCACTACTTTTAAACAAGAAACTCAGTTTGATGAAGCAGCAGCAATGGCATGCTTAAATGGTTGGATGTATCGTTTTTACGATGAGCAAGTTAAGTGGTTGATCGAACAGGGCATAGATGATGAAACCTAACGACAAATCGTATTACATAATACCCTGGGCTCTGCCCACTATGCACTCGGTCGACCAAAAGAGAGTTTATCCGAATTAGCAGGTGAAATAGCTAAAGAGGGCACTTTCACCAAGCTAGGTATCGATTATTTAGAATCAGCGAACGCCTTTACCAAATGGAGTGAAGCTCTGGATATGATCAAACAGAAACTAAATACTAATAATGATTGATATCAGTGTCACGAAAATTAAATATTGCAGATACATCATGAAAC
>CALFUP010000096.1 GCA_937929875.1 uncultured Cocleimonas sp.
CAGGTCATAATCGCCATCTCCTGAAACCAAAACAACAACATCTGCACTGTCCGCACCCTCCATCGCATCAATCGTGATTCCAACATCCCAATCGCCTTTAGCAGAACCATCTGCGCGCTGTATAAAAGGCTTTAGTTTCACTTCAAAGCCAATCGCTCTTAAGATATTTTGAAACTGATATTGTTTCTCATCCCTACGCTCGATGGCGTAAGCAACCGCTTTAACAAGCTCTCGGTCATCAGTCGCCTTTAACCAAAATTTATTGTAGTCAAAGTTCTTCCCATAGGTCTGTCTTGAGGTGTAGTAGACATTTTGAACGTCTACAAAAATAGCGACTCTCTTCACTGGTCAATTTCCATAATGTTAGTTCGAGGCTTCCCTAGATTATTTAGCGTGTCTCATTGATGATAAAGCTTAATCCCAGCTAGTATAATCTTAGCTGGGATTCCGCGATTTCATCAGTCGATTAAAATCAAATCAGCACCACACTTTTGCAAACGCACCTTGCGGGATGCACTGTAGCCAGGCTTTCTTGTGTTCACAGAAATATGACTAATGACATCCGGATCAGGAGAAAAACAATTCACATCTCTCAAGGTGCAATCGTGAGCCTCTGCAAACGATAAACCATGCTGATGATCTGAGTTAACGCTAATATTCTCAAAAAGGCTATTGTGGATACGACCATCCGTTAGAAAAACCCCTTGCATCCAGTTTCCACCGGGCTTTGTACTGTCATTAGAGATATCAACATCCTGAACTTTAATATTCTCCAATGAGAACTGAGACATATTGGAAGGGTCAGCCTGCGGGAAAAGTTGAATGGCATCACTATGGTTATCAGGGTTCGCCAAGAAAGCATCCTTGATCACGGCGTGACCCAGCTCTGTTCTATTTGCCGTCATACGAATAGCATCATAGCTGAAACCAATCACGTTAACATGATGCGCCTTAGCCCCAATACCTACAAGCTCTACTCCAAAACGCACCCCTTTCAACATCACGCTTTTAACACGGTTATTCATACCGCCAACTTTCACGCCTTGGCGTGCCTTCTCCCAATCATCGGCTGTCCAACTGCTATAGTCACAGTGATGGGTAATATTTGAAATGACATTATTTTTCCCTCCTCTTATTTCAACAATATGCATATTTTGTGCTGTTCGCTCTGTGTACTTCACATTACGTAAATCAAGCTTTACACCTTCACAGTTCACTAGCACGACCCTTCTCACAGTACATGGGCTGATTACTTTGTCCTCATTACGAAGATCTCTAATCACTAAATCTTCTGCTTGGTTTGCAGCAGGTGGCGCTGTTAAAGCAGATTCAAAATAAGTGGCGTATTGAGCAATCTCTTGCGCTCTGTCTCTACCGTTTACAATCCGACGAGCACCCACATAATCACAGCTATGATCCGTGATGTAATTAGAGAGGCGCTTCCCTGTAAATAAGCCCTCTAACATTCCGTCAAACAGAATATTGATAGACACTTCCAACTCTAAAGCTATCTCAGGGTCAGCCACCAAATCCAAGTGATAACGGTTACCGAAGGTTCGGTAGTTATATTTCCCAGTTATCATGACAAATCCACGACCATGATATTTTACACCATCGCCTGGTTGATCATTACCTAGATCACGCGCCTTGCTTGGGTTATTTCCTTCAATATCATAAAGATCTTTGAAGTATTGATCCCCACCTCTTTCACGAATAGATTGCATTTCACCACCAGTCTCATGAAAAGCGGTCGCTAAAACATAAGCCAACTGATTACGATTACTTAATCCGCGCCTTTCCCATTCAGAAACAATGTAGTTACAACCATCTACTTGGGACTGACTTAAAGAGCCTCTAAATAACGATTGGCGAATGCTGTTGTAGAAAAAATCCATGTTGCTCATGATGTATCCTCAATTTTATTTAACAATAATAAACATCGGCTGGTATTGTGTACCGATGAAAACAAGTGTAATAAATAGACATATAAGCACGCTTTGCAAAAATCTCGTAAAGCACTTTGCGTGCATTTTGCGAAGGGGGGCAATCTATGTCAGCAGCTAAAAAATGGCGAAGTTCTAAAAAAGTTACCGTCGATGGAAATGCATTTAAGCGAGCTCGACTGGCGTTTAAAAGCCAAGATGAAGTGCTCCAAGGAGACTACGGCCATGGATCACAGGAATGGTTAGCAGAAAAGGCAAGGATTAGCCCTCGAACGGTCAATGCATTAGAAACTGGGCAAGCAACTTTAAAGACGGTCGATGCCGTTAGTAGGGTGCTAAATATAAAAGGCCGGAACTATATCCAAGGCTACGGTGAGGACTTCACCACGCTTAGTGCCAATGGCGTAATAGATTTTAGATCGAGTATTAGTGGGCGAGTGCCGGGTAATGAGATTGCCTATTTAAATGAAGCATTTCTTGTGACGTTATTACCGGTAGTAGTGTTAGTCGATGACGACTTCATTGATATTGCAAAGCTGAAAAGCATGTCGCTCAAGCTTTCCGTTGGGGAATTGGACATTAATTTCATCTGGATTTACAAAGTGATGCTCAATGGAAGAGCTCAAACATGGCTAGGTGATGAGGAAGATGTCAGTGATGTCTTGATTCGGACACGAGAGCCTTA
>CALFUP010000097.1 GCA_937929875.1 uncultured Cocleimonas sp.
TATAAACCAGTTGATGATCGTTTTGCGCACAGCTCAGGTCAGTTGTTGGCAAATTCGCAAAAAATTCTAAATAAAATGCTGAATAGCAAATGGAGCGGTACAGGCATCGGCGAGTTTATTGTGCCTGCCGAACTCGATAAATCCATCCGTTGTTGGGATGCCAGTCGCACGCCCAAAAAAGATGATTTGTTCCGTACCTTTTTTACACGTTGTTCAAACGAAGACAATATTTTTATATCGAACCGCTTAAGCGTTGGCAGTATCAACTATGAATACATGTGGCTGGATACGACAAAGCTGTCACCAACGCGTTTTTATCGGCGTTATCAAAAAGTGAATAGCAGCGTTATTGGCGGACAAGCAGGTAAACGCGATGTAACTAATTTTTCATGTCATACCGATTTCACAGAAGTTGGCGGACGTGATTTCAAAACATCCGTATGTCGTCGTGACTATCTTAAATTCGATGGTTTGAGTGATATGTTATTTACTACTGCTATGGTGGGCGAGAAGGACAAAGGCTTTATCTTTAATATCGACTTTACGGGTACAGACCCTAAGGCGGCATTAAAATTATTTACTCGTATGTTGGAGACAATCAAATGGCAGAAGTAATTTTTGAGACGATCCAACGCGGCGTTCATCACTATCACAAAATAGAGTCATTTCCAGTAACGGTTGGACGGGCTTTTGATAACGATGTGATTTTGCAAGATGTGACGGTTTCACCACATCATTTAGTTATCGAAAAAGAAGGAGATCAACTTTATTTACGTAACCTCTCAACTGAAAACGGGACTAAAATTGGTCGTAAAAAAATGGGTGATGAACGTGTTGAGGTTGATACACCAAGCAGTTTTCAAATAAGTACTATTAAGGCGCGACTATTGGCGACTGATATGGCTGTTGAGGAGACTCATGTCAAAGATTGTGCTGGATTCTTTTGTATTTTTAGTAATCCATTATGGTCAATTGCATTATTAGCTATCACGATTGGTTTATTTATCTTCGAACGATATGCCGATACGCCTGTGGCAAAAGAAGTCTTCTACTATCTGAATACGGTATTGCCATCTGTATGGGTAATTCTTGGGATTACTGTAGTAATCTCTGGAATCAGTCGCTTAGCAACTCACCGTTGGGAAATTGTTCCTGCAATTAGTATTGCTTCGTTGATCTTTTTATTACCGCAACTGTTTGAGTATTTAGGTCAATTTAGTGCTTATTTGTTTACCAATGACACGTTGGGCGTATATTTGAAATATGCTTCTAAGTTTATTGTTATTCCTGCATTGATAGCTGTATTTATCGTTAAAACAATTAATTCTAAATGGATACCTGCCGCAGGAATTGCAGTACTCGTCTATTCACCGTTTCTTGCTTATCAGGTGCTTATTTTGATTGATGAATTATCATTGAAATCTGGTTTTTCTGAAGTGCCATCTTATAGCCAAACGCTACTGCCTGGCGATAAGCGATTGAATAATACCATTTCGCTTGAGCAGTTCATGAAAGAAGCTGAAAGAGCAACATCGGCTGATGTGGAGCAGATGCTAATTGAAGCTAAAAAGAAAGAGCAAGAAGAGTCGTAATTAGACTTCTTGCTTGAGTAATAATTGTTAGTGGCTGTTAAATACAGTCACGCTAGCATTTTTTTGATGGCTAACACATTATAATTATCTTTTCGTGCCCCTTCCATTCCAGGCGAACCCATTGGCATACCTGGTACTGTGAGCCCTTTTATATCGGGCTTTGTCGTTAGCATCTTCTTAATATCAGAAGCTGGAACATGACCCTCCACAAAATAATGCCCAGTTTTTGCTGTATGGCAGGCTTGTAAATTGGGAGCAATTCCTAATTGTGCTTTTAGAGAACTTAGGTCGTTTTGGTCTATCGCGTTAACTTTAAATCCATTGCTTTCCAGATGAGAAACCCACTTACTACAACAGCCGCAGGTTGGCGTTTTGTAGACGGTTATTTCAAGCAGCATATTATCAGCATAAGCTTGATTATTTGTGTTCAATGAAAGTCCTGTAATACTTAAAATTAATAGTCCTGTTAATACAAGGGTATTTATTACGTTTATCTTTAATTGAATCTTGTTTTTCATTTTGAGCCTATTTAGTTCTATTTTAAAAATACCGAGTTCACACTCTAGCTGTTGAGATCCCTCTTTCTGCTTTACAATAACATACTAGATTATTTTCCAGAGCTAATGTGCATTATGAGTGTTGAAGCAAAACCATTCGATGAATCTGTTTGGCAAGTTGTCAAAGGCATTAAAGTGGGTCGTGTCATGAGTTATGGCGATGTTGCTCGTGTCGCAGGCTTTCCTCGTCGGGCAAGAATGGTTGCTCGGGCAATGGGTCGATCGCCTGAGCTACTCCCTTGGCATCGAGTAGTCAGATCAAACTTAACGATTGCATTTGAAGCTGGCAGTGAACCTTATTTAAAACAAGAAAAATTATTACTCGACGAAGGTGTAAAAATAGTCAAAGGTAAAATTGTAGCCATTACTTCGGATAAAGGTAGGGAATTAGACGATGTTTTATGGGGGCCAGAGAGTAATTAACCTCATGTTATATTTAAACAAAAGAAAATAATGATCAAAAAGTGGGGGGGTGTCTTTTTAGTTGTTATTAGGAGAGTTATTATGAAATTATTGATTAAAAGCCTATTGATACTGTTTTTTGTTGGAGGGTTAATATCCTGCCAATCACATAAACAAACGAAAACTGAAGTTACTGAATCATCAATGCCAGTAGTTTCGGATCCTAAAAGTGTTGATTCAACAAAGTGTAAAAGCCCAAGATCGAAAATGTGCACAAGAGAATACAGACCTGTTTGTGCGACTAGAGATACTGGCGTGCGCTGTGTTACTACACCCTGCCCATCAACCGAGCAGGTAACTAAATCAAATGCGTGCACTGCCTGTGCAGATGAGAAAGTGACAAGTTACACTTTAGGTGCGTGTAGCTAAATATTTTTGATGATGTGACTATAGTTAAGTTCTTTTAAATACTTGGCTCATCAAAAATAGCACAGTAGCTGATACTACGATTGACGGACCAGCTGGTGTATCGGACAAAAATGATGCACTTATTCCAAGTAATACAGCAAGCATGCCAATCACAATTGAATAAAAAGCCATTTGTTCGGGCGTTTTGGCGAATTGCCTTGCAGTTGCTGCCGGAATAATTAGCAGTGCGGTGATTAATAAAGCGCCAACGATTTTCATCGCAACAGCAACTAGCACGGCGATTAACAACGTGTAAATTGCGCTAATTAGTGAGACGTTTACCCCTTCTACTAAAGCTAATTCTTCGTGTACAGTCAAAGATAGCAAAGGTTTCCAGATGGCTAATAACACCAATGCGACAACGCTAACACCTACAGCAATATAGCTAATATCATTCCAGCTAACCGCAAGAATATCTCCAAACAACCATGACTCTATGTCAACTTTGACACCATCAACAAAACTGATTAATACTAAACCTAAAGATAATGCGCTATGTGAAATAATGCCCAAGATGGTATCGCTGGCGAGTTTTTTTTGTGATTGAGAATAGATTAGTAAACCAGCAACTAACAAAGTCGACAATAAAATACCAATTTTTACATCGATCGATAATAATAAACCTAGCGCAACACCCAAAATAGCAGAGTGTGATAGGGTGTCGCCAAAATAAGCCATTCGACGCCAAAGAATGAATACGCCAAGTGGACCTGCAATTATTGCAATCAATAAGCCCGCAAGCAAAGCGCGGATCAGAAAATCATCCATGCTTGTGTTTTACCTCTTTCGCTAGCGATTGATTCGATGCGTGTAAATTTATATCGTTAGAGTTTTTGTGATCTGGGTGTATATCTTCAGAATGTTGGCATTCACCTGTGACTACATCACCATGAAGGTCATGACAATGATTGTGGTTATGCGTATAAACCGCCAAACCTTCAGTAGGTAAATTGCCAAATAAACGTTGGTATTCTGGATGCTGGCTCACATCCTCGGCATGCCCACTACAGCAAATATGCTGATTCAGACATAAAACCTGATCTGTCTTTTGCATCACTAGGTGTAAATCGTGCGATACCATCAGTACGCCAAAGCCGTACTGATCTTTAAGACTGGCTATCTTTTCATACAATTCAGCTTGCCCAATCATATCTACACCTTGCGCAGGCTCATCTAAAATCAACAACTCTGGTTTGTGTTGTAATGCCCTTGCGAGTAACACTCGTTGGAATTCACCACCTGATAATTGTTGAATGGGCTGCTTAGCTAAATCTTTTACACCAGTTTCTGCTAAGGCTTCAAGTGCACTCGACCGACGCCTTCCTGCTAGTCCAACGAACCGTTCAACGGTAATTGGCATAATGGTGTTGATACTGATTTTTTGCGGAACATATCCAATGCGTAATTTAGGTTTACGAAAAACTGTTCCGCTTTGCGGTTTTTCAAAGCCCAGTAGTACCTGGATCAATGAAGATTTACCTGCACCATTGGGACCAATCACAGTTAGGACTTTTCCTGCTTGCAATTCAAGGCTGACATCATGCAGAATCGTCTTCCCTTGTAAGCTCAGATGAATCTGATCTAATGAGGCAAGTAATGCACTATCTTTGGATGAAGGAACGGACATGCGCGCTATTGTACTCTTTTTTTTGATTTCTGGAATGCTAACCGCATGCGGTAGTAGTGACAGTATTGATAATAAGACCAAAGCTAAAACTAAGCTTCAGGTCATTACTAGTATTAAACCTATTCAGATGATTGTGTTAGCCATTGCTGGTGATAATGCCCAGAGCGAGCAACTTATTCCAGATTTTGCCTCTCCTCATAACTACAGCTTTAAACCTTCAGATATTCGTAAAGTAAAAAAAGCCGATGTGGTTTTTCGTATTGATGAACATATGGAAACTCAATTGGAGACTATCTTTAAAAGCTTAGCAAGTAAGATAAAAGTTATTTCACTAGCAGAAACTAAAGGACTGAAATTACTTGAGTCTGCCGGAAACCATGATGAACATGAAAGCGAAAATCATGAAAAGGTAGATTTTCATATTTGGACATCACCTAAAAACGCTTTGATAATGGCAACCTCAGTTGTTGAAACACTAAGTGAGTTAGACCCAAAGAACGCAACTGACTATCAACGAAACTTCGCGAAGTTCAGTGCTCAACTAAAAATAGAATCAGATAGTATTTCAGCCAAGTTAATCAAATATCAAAAAAGTCCATACATTGTCTTTCATAATTCTTGGCAATATTTTTCCAATGCATTTGGTTTACAGAACCCAATTGTGATTGATATGCATGAGAGTGTATCTAGTGGTGTGAAAACTATCAGGGTAATTCGCGAAAAGATCAGAGCAGATAAAATTGGATGCGTTTTTTACGATACAACTATTAGTGAATCGCGATTAAAGTTATTAAGAGAAAATGTAAATACGGCCAACATCGATGTTTTGGCAAAAGATATAGAAATGAATCAATCTGCATATATTGATTGGTTGAAGCAATTAACAGAGCAGGTTGAAACATGTTTGTCTGCGAATTAAAGATGTGTAAAAAGTAGGGGGGGGTACTTTTTTTATATCTATTTCTAACTGTACTGGCTAATGCAATTTACTTTTAAAAAGAGCTCTAATCTGAGGTAACTGAGCTAATATTATAGCAAATAAGACAATTGCTCCTCCTATCAACTTTTCTATTGTCATTTGTTCTTGTAGTAATGCAATAGCAAAAAGTATGGTCATAACAGGTTCTAAATTCATTATTGTTGAGGTACGCACAGCCCCAATAATTTTCAGGCTTGAATAAACCGATAGATATGCAATAACAAAACTTATCAACATAATGCTTAAGATAATCCAGCCTTTAGGTTCATTAGGCAGTGACAGCCCACCAGTAAAAAACACTAAAACGGCTGATATAGATGTTACTACTACGGCTTGGTATAAGCTAAAAAGAGAGAATCTAACTCTTTTTAGGATATCAGCACTACCAATCATATTGATGGTCACACCTACAGCAGCCATCATAGCTAGAATGATTCCGATTGCTTGAGTTTCGTCTGTCTTAATGTCTAAGGCGATAAAAAGTCCAATAAAAGCAATGACTAATGCTAAAAGCTGCAAAAAACTGGGTTTGCGTTTTTCGACAATTGCCGAGGATAAAATAACTAAAATCGGAAAGGTATATAAAATTAATACAGCTAGACCCACTGGCATATAGGCCACCGAGGCGAGGTATGAACCTATTCCCATAAAATAAAATCCACCTAAAATTGAGCATTTTAAAGCATCATTTTTGGGTAGCTTTAGAGATAGTTTTCTACTTTTGTTCCAAAATAGCATAATGACAATAACGAGCATAAAGCGAAAAAACATGATCGTTTGGGTATTTGTATTAAAATCATAACTCCATCGTGCAGTCACAATCGATAATGCAAAAAATGTCGCACCAGATAGGCTTAGGAGGATACCTAGTAAGGGTAAATTATTTTTAAACAATTTATGCATTGCGAGAGTATAAGAGCCTTGTGGAGTATTTAACAACTATTATTAATAACCGTTGAGGGCAATAGTCAGAGCAGTTTTTGCTTTCATCTTTAATTGATTGACTCACCTATAATGACTGTATAATCATTACGCACTAACAATAAATTAAAGAGTGACGCCCCATGCTTTTACCCGTAAATGATCTAGAAAAAATCCTTCACAAAGCAGCCGCTGACCACAATGAAGCCCCTGCTTTTTATGAGGAACTAATGGAATCAAAGATATTTGTACTTGGTAAACCTGAAAGTGACAAAAAGGATGGGGAATTCACACTTGAAGAAGAGCAAGCAGTGATTATTCAACATTGGGAGCGTGAAACAGATCAAAGCCCTGTCGTACCGTTTTTTACATCATTACAGATGTTGCAGCATGCTATTGATACCGATGAGCCTTATTTAGAACTGACCACCGTTGATTTATTTCAGTTAACGATGGGAGCGCCTTTAGTACTTAACCCTAATTCTGATTTTGGTATGGAATTTGAGCCAGAAGATATTGCGGTATTACTTGATACTGATTTAATGGTAAATAGCGAATATATTTTGGATGAGCAAACTGAGGTCCTGCTAGGACATGCGGAGAATGTATCTGAAGTTTTTAAATCAGTTCTCACTAATTACTTTTTAAAATATCCCGAAGTCGAATCTGCATACTTGGGAACCATACAGATTCCTGAAGAAGATGATAAAGAACATTTAATGGTGGGTATACAAGGTAAAGGAAAGTTTGAAAAAATAATCGATACTTTAATTCAGAAAATATCAATTCTGGAGGATGACATGATGTATGAAACAGTCGATTTCTACGTGATCGATCAAGATGATCCAGATATCAGCCAGTTTATGGTTGAGAATATTACGCCTTTTTATGTTGCTGAAGAACGAGTAGTTCATTAATTAGCGTTTTATTCATTACAAATATTATCTAACAATCTCAAAAGCCCTCTTAGTTGAGGGCCTTTTTATGTCTGAGTTATGTCTTGTCCTAAAATAAGTTGACATAAATGAGACTTATTTATGAAGAAGGCAGACACACAGGCAGCAAAACGTACTCAAAAGGATTACAACTTAGGCTTTAAATTAGCTGTAGTTGATCAAGTAGAAAAAGGCGAACTTA
>CALFUP010000098.1 GCA_937929875.1 uncultured Cocleimonas sp.
GGCTTTTTTAAATCTGATAATGTTGTATCTGCCAATAAGGGAAGTGCTTTAATCGTCTTTTTTAGTGATGCGTTAGAACAAACGCAAAACAAAGTTAGGGATAACGGAGGAGTAATCTCTCAAGCTATATTTGATTTTCCCTGTGGTCGACGTTTTCATTTTACTGACCCCAATGGCAATGAATATGCAGTGTGGTCAGATAAATAAAATAATGAGAATAGAAAACAGATTACAATTTATCAATTCCCATCAAGGTAATCTGAAAATATTATCAAAAAGTGGGGGGGTGTCTTTTTAAGAAGCCTTTGTTTAAACGACAATAACTCAGCAGGATTTCCTGCGTAAACTCTCATTAATCGTTGTAATAATAATCGTATTTACGCTGAAGATTAATCGTAAAGCGCCAAGCTTCGTTGTACGATAATCCACTGTTTTGCGGAATAACCACTTTCACATATAGATTTTCTTTGTGCTTCTTTTTAAGCGATTCTAGACTCGATGCCAGTTTGTCTTTACTCACAGTGCGATAAGAGCCATCAGGACTTGGTTTAAAACGAATAATTTTTTTACCGCCTACCTTTTTATAAGTCACACTGGCAATAAATTTACCTTTAGATGAACGCGCAGGACGCAGTAATTTTTGATATTTACTATCGAGGGTATCGTATTCACCCTGCAGACTGAGTAGCTGTGAATTACCAGATTGTTGAGCATCCGTTAATTCTTGGATAATCTTTTCTTTTGCTTTTAATTGTTTTTCAGCCTCAGCCAATGATTCTTCAAAGCCCTTTAACGCATTATCAGATTTGGCTACTGTTGCCTCAATACTTGCTGCTGTTTTTTCTGAATCCAAGAGACTACTCTTCAACTGATCTACCTGAATAACTTTTTCCTCTAACTGCGATTTAAGCTGAGTTTGTGTTATTTGACTCGTCTCTATCGTCTTATCCTTAGCATCACTTTCTCTTTGTAAAAGAGTTAGGGCCTGCAGTAATTCTTGTCGTTTTTCTTCGGACGTTTTTTTACTCTCAGCTAAAGATTTTTCAGTATCTGCTAAAGACTTTTCATTCTCCGTTAAAGACTCTACTTTCTCGCTTAAGGACTTCTCGCTTTCTGTGAGTGACTGCTTAGTTTCTTCTAATGACTGCTGTGTCAGTTTGACTGTTTTCAGTAATTCAGTTAGCTTTTTATCCATTGTATTTCTATCAGATTGCAGCGCCACAGCTATCTGTTGCTTTTCATCAATGGTAGTTTCTAATTTGGCAATTGCAGAAGTATTTTCTCTATTTGTTGTATCTAATTCCGCTTTTAACGCTGCCATTTCAGTTTTAGCAGTAGCTAATTGTTTTTGCAGCTCTGCCAAGTCTTGTGATGTTTGTTCAAGCTCTGTTTTTTGAGTTTGATTGCTTTGTACCAAGGTTTGCTTTTCTTTTTCAAGGTTTGATATTGAGGCTTGAAGCTGAGATATATTGTTATTGGCTTCAGCTAATTCTTTTTTCTGGGAAGCAGAACTCTTTTGCTCTTCAGCTAATTTTTCTTTTGTCGTCGTTAAAGTCGATTCTGTTTTCAACAGAGCAGCTTGAGTTTTCTCTAGCGCTGCTTGAGATTTCTCCAGACTGGCTTGAGTGGCAGTTCTTTCTTTTTCAGCGCTCGCTAGTTTTTGATCTAAGTTAGCAATAATCGAAACTTTATTCGCTAATTGTTGTTTTATATCGATTAGTATTTTATCGGTATTCGAGAGCTTTAATTCGCTCGCAGTTAACTGCTGACTAGTATTATTAAGTCGTTGTTTATCTGTCTCATATTTTGCATTAAGCGAAGTGAGCTTTTTCTCAATCGAAGCTAAATCTTGTTCTCTGCTACTTAGGGCTTTTTCTTTCGCACTTAGGGCATTGGCTGCGCTACTTAGTTTACTTTGAGTTTCTTCAAGGGCACTTTTTTCTTCTTCAAATTGCGCATTTAAAACCTGCAAATTTTGTTGTACTGTGCTGAGTTGATTCTCTAAAGTGATGTTCTTTTCTTGTCTATTATCGGCCAAGCTAGTCGCTGCTTGTTGAGCTTCAATACTCGTAGTCAGTTTTGATATTAACGCCCAGTTATTTAAAATCACTGCTACCGTGACTAATAAAAACACCATCACGATAACCATCATAATATCGGTAAATGATGGCCAGAAGCTTTCCTCACTCACATTATGATTTTCTAAATGGGTATTTGAGCCTGGATAACCGAAATTCATCTTGCGACCTTACTTAACTGCTTTAGAAGAAGTGTGAATATCGTTATTATTGCTCTGATTGTTGTCGTTATACGTCACAGTATCAAGCATTTCAGACCCAGAAATATTTGCTTGATCACTTTTAGTTGTTGCATACTCTGGCTCAGAAAGATGGAATCCCTTGCGGATTAAATCTTTTATTTCACTGATGTGACTGCCATTTATCTTGCCATGCAAATCATCAACGGCTACCTGCAAACGCTCACCCACTTTCATGAAGTTATCTTCAAGCATTAATACTTTATCTGCGGCTTGATTTAAGGACTCTGTTAATTGCGTTACTTGGCCGATCATGCCGTCTTCAGAATGTGTTATTTTGGGAATCAAAAACATACTTGTCATGTCTTCGATATGCGTAAGCAGTTGGATTCGCGCATCATTTAAGCGCAAATAGAAGTAAGCAAAAACGAAGAAGCAGACGATCGCAGTAATTGTCGAACTGAGTGCTGACGACATGCCGCTAATGATGCTGCTCATTTCTTTAACGCCTTCAGGAGAATTTAAGAGACCTGCCGCGCCAATCAATGCCATTGATAAAGAAACAACCGTGCCAAATACGCCCGCTAAAATAAGCGTACTATGAACAAAACGAATAAGGGTTAAACGTGAATTTTCATGTGCATTATTGCTTGCAGCAAGTGCCATTTGATTCACAGGTGCGTTTTGTTGGGCAACCCATTCCACTGCTTTGTAGCGCGAAACCGCCATTGAACTTGGGGATAGACTTGCGATGGGGTTTTTAGCATTTACTTTTAACAAATCCGTCAACTGCAACAGAATTCGATGCTCATTTACATAGCGCAATAACACCATCACCATTCGGATCATACCGATGAAGAACAGCGCAAAAATGATGCCATTGATAATAAAGCCAACTTTGCTGATATCACCGGCTTGATAGAGCTTATCAATGGTGGAAATATTGATAAATATTAATGCAGCAATCGCAAAAAATACTAAAACAACCTGAATTAATGTGCTTTTGGCACTACTTTTACCGATATCCATATACCCTGCCCCAAAACTAAACTTCCCTTAGCGAGGTATAATGACACGATGAGCAAAATTGCTCAAATATTAGTCACTTGGTTTACAAGATTAATTTTCAACATCTAATTTTCTATCAACTTACCCAGGTAAGAATTTCATCGGGATGTTCAATCACCCCATCTGCACCCCAGTTTACGGGAGTTTGG
>CALFUP010000099.1 GCA_937929875.1 uncultured Cocleimonas sp.
ATATTGCTATTTGCTTTGAACGCCTCGACTATAATGTCAACCGCTGTTGCGATGCCTTTTAATTGCGAAATAGAATGAAGCTGCTTTAACTCACAACCTAATTCATCATTGGTATTGATACCACGCTTTGAGAATACACGGCTAAGCAATGAACTATCATTATTGGCTATTGATCCAATTGCTTCTCTTTGGACTAACTTCATCGAGCAATTTCTCTTAAACTTTTAGGTTTAATCCAAAATTTCCAGGCGGGTACTTTTTCAGGTTTCAGTATTTTGCCGTCACAACAGTCGATAATAATATCGATCTGATTGTTTTGCCAAGCTTGTAATAAGGGTTTAATTATATCGCTATCTATTCGCTCCAATTCTAGTTGAAAGTCATCTAACCTATTTTCTATAGCAGGCATAAATAATTGATCCAAAATGAACATATGAGTACCTGAATTACTCTCGAGCTGATCTAAAGTAGACTGCATATTTTCTGGTAAAATACCCCATTGGCTGCTTGCAGCTTTGGCATAAAGCTGAGCGCGAAGACTGGCTGGTTCTTCATTACTGGAATAAATCATATCAACATCGACATTTGTTTTTATGGGCTTGCCTGCCCCCCAAAACCAAAGGCTATTCACGGGTTTTAAACCTGCTATTTCTCTTTGCTTATTAATCTCAGAACTATGTAGCAACATTTGTGCTTCATTTTGTATCACTTGCCAATTACGTTCATCAGATTGGAGTAATTTATCAGTCACGTTTTTCAAGAAAACCGAATCCAAATCATAACTATGAACAGTTTCATCGTCAGGATACGAGACATACCAACATTGATTAGAACCAAAAATAAACTGTAAACCATCTTCAGAAAAATGATTATTAAGAATATCTAGAAGCTCTTTAGCTTCTTCTTCCGTCAAATCAGTAATTTTATCGGTGAGCATTACATCATTCATACCCACTTCTAAATAAACAGGATCTGCACATATAAGGCCTTTCTCTTTCTGTTTCTCTTCTATGTGAACTTGATATCTATAATAAGCAACAGGTAATTCTACTGTTTCTGACTGGATGGCATGAAAAAAGGCATCATCCAAACTTTGTGATTTATTTTTGATGGCTTTTGTATATTGGGAGAATAATGTCGATAAAGAATTAGCGTTAACTTCAAACAAAAAATCATGATGCCATGTATTTAATAAGTCGAATAGTCTTGGAAGAAAGAGATAAAAAAGCGGCTTATTTTGCATTTTCTACAGAGATATTTTTAGTAATATTTTTCATTTATTCCTAGATAGCTATAGAAATGGTCGGGACGGCAGGATTCGAACCTGCGACCCCCACACCCCCAGTGTGGTGCGCTACCAGACTGCGCTACGCCCCGATTTTCTAATGAAGTATACAATGTGGAATTATTGTAAATATGCGAATGGAGAATACAGTAAGTTGATGTGAAACTAAAGACAAATGCCGTCATACATCTATACCACTTCGATACAGACAACTTTGTGATAATATTTTATAGAGAAAATGCTCAAAAGATTCATTAACAAATACACCTTATCGCTATTTAACGACCTTTAGCGAGGTAAATTGAGTGTTTATCGTGAACTTTGTTTATTATTAGAACCACTTATAATAAATAAAAATTAGGTTGTGAAATGATTTTTTCAGTTGATGTAGAAGATTGGTGTCAATCGGTATTGGATAATAATAACCCAGTATCTGATCGTGTACTAAATAGTACTCTAAGACTCTTAGATCTCTTGGAAGAGTATGACCAAACAGCAACCTTTTTTACCTTAGGTAATGTTGCTGAAAAACACCCTGAACTAATTCGTAGGATCTCTGATAGCGGCCATGAAATAGCTTCTCACGGTTATAACCATCATTCAATTTTCAATCTTTCTCCTAAACAAGTCAGAGAAGACGTAGGAAGTTCCGTTAAAATTCTTGAAGATATATCTGGAAAAAAAGTTATTGGATTTCGTGCCCCGGATTTTTCAATTAGAGAATACCTTTTTGAATGGTACTGTGAGGCTCTTGCTGAAAACGGACTTAAATACGATTCATCACTATTCCCTATGAAAGTGATCAAATACGGCATAGAAAAAGAATACTCTTTAAAGATTTTTAATAAATATCACCTGAATGAACATTATTTAAGTTATATGAAAGTGGGTAATATGAAACTACCTTTCTTTGGTGGTGGTTACTTTAGAATTACTCCCTACTTTATTACAAAATATTTAAGTAAAAATTTAAATAAAGATCGCGCTGTTTTCTATATGCATCCTTACGAATTAGATACAGAAGAACTTTCAGCAATGAAAATGGAATATGACCACATTCCCCTTAAGTGGAGGCTTTCGCAATTTGTCGGAAGAAATACTATAGAAAATAAATTGCATAAACTATTGAGTGAGCAAAAATTTACTTCTTTTGAGAACGAATACTATGCAAAAGATTCAGCTTCTATTCCAAGAAATACATTAAGTAACTTAGGTCATAACGAAAAAGAAACAAAAGATATTAGCCCAGAAAATATTGTCGCTAAATCGTATTTATCATCCTAAGCAATGTAGTATCAGACATAAAAAAACACCTTTACGAGGTGTTTTTTTATGTCTGATTTTTAATAACCATTTCGGAGCTATACGAAAGAACTATCGGATAATAGTATTTTGTAAAATTCCATATAGCTTTTTCTGTCATAAGAGGATCGTAAAACCCTCTATTTACTTACAGCTACTAGCGGACTATCAATATTGACCATTTTTTGATATTCATTTTTATATTGGTCTGCCATAGCAGTTAAAGAAAAATATTTCTCTGTATTTTGTTTTGCACGTTTACCAAGCTTTTCACGTTCGTCTGCAGAATCGATTAGTGCGGATAAATAAGCCATCAACTTTTCTTTGTCTTCACCTACGTAACCTGTTTCACCTTGTTGGACTACTTCATCATTACCCGGAATTTTCGTTACCACCGCTGGTATTCCTGAAGCTTGCGCTTCAAGTAATGCTAAAGATAAACCTTCGTATGCTGAAGTCTGAAAATAAATATCAAGAGAGGGGATTAGTTTCAGAGCATCGCCTCTATCAAGCATACCTGTGACTGTAACTCCCGCTTCATTCAACATTTTCACATCTTCTTCTTCACCACCACCGATCCAAATAAACTCTACATCATTTCGTAATTTGTTTAGTTTGCCTGCTATTTCTGCAAATACCCAGGGAGCTTTTTGCAAGGATATTCGACCTACTACACCTATTTTTACTTTCTCATTCTTATTGGAATAGTCTTTAGGCATCAGCTGAGTTGTATCAATCCCATTACTTATACGAATCAATCGTTTACCTGTATTATTAGTGATGTCTTTTCGAATAATTTCGTATTCTTCTTTACCACAAGCAACGATTGTGCCTCCCAACCAATAACCGATATGTTCAAAATACTTATAAAGTTTACGTTTAATCGGTTGCTGAATTAGAGGATAGTGAATTGCGTGTGAGGTATATAACAAGCGATTGTTTTTTCTTAAGAAAAAACCAGCAACACGAGCTAAAAATCCGCCCTTCGATGAATGAGTATGTATGATGTCTGGATTCAAACGTTTGAGATTTTTAGTTAAGCCTAATAAAGCCTTCATATCCATAACAGGGTCAATAGAACGGCTCATCTGCACATGGATTAGTTCTACTCTGGTATCAAACATATCACGCCAATTTATAGGTGTATTCTCTCTTATCGAATGAAGTACAGAAACCTTATAACCATCTTCAACAAGACGATTAGCCATATCCACCACCCAGATGAAGACTCCATGCTCCATTGGTTCAATTACATGCGCGATATGCAAGCTAGTTTGATTGTTAGATGTTCTATTGTTTATGTTTTTTTCCATGATGCTCTCACTAATTTAGTGTTATTTTTGTCGCAAGGTTAATTGTTTTTTTTGTATTTATTTAAAGGATTTTTTATTTTCAAATAGTTAGCCTGAATGACCTTTGCACACTTATGTTTTAACATTCTTGACTTATAAGGCGACCACATTAAACGATACATAGGTTTGCTTTGAGCTGCATATTGTTCTTTTTTATATGAGTCTGGATTCTCATCAAACATAAAATCAAATCGCTTTTTATCTTTGATAGCGAGCCCAATTTCATTACAAACCAACAAAAATAACGGTGAATATCTATTGGCATGTTTTGAATAAAAACCACTTTGATAATAATGCAGTTGCGCTTTATCAGTAAAATAGTAATAACTAGCTAAAGGCTCATTGTCTAAAAAAAGGGTGTTAATAGAAGCCTTATTTTGAGGAACCAAGCGTTCTAACAACTTTATATGAAACTCATTAAATAATTCAGATTTGAAGATATTTATATCTGTCCGATTTTTCCAACGAGCTTCATGCATATCTGCTAGCTGTTTAAAAGCAACTTTAGCTGTATCAATATCTAACGAATTCTCAATCCTCACATCTCCATCTTTATTCAACTTACGATTTTTCTTTTTATACATTTTACTCCATCGATTCTCCATTTGCTCTAGGAAGTCATCGAAGTCATTCATTTCTGGTATGTAAAAACGATTACCATACTGACTTAATTGAGTATGTACTCTAGTAACTCCATCAGTAAAGCATTGTGAAATAACAGAATCCTCTAACAAAAATTGAAAATCCGCAAAATCCCATTTCCTCTTATTCTTATTTAAATATTCGCTTACCGCCGAAATCATTATTTCTTGTTTTTCAGGTTTTACAATGAAATCAGCATATTGACTTACAATTTTATCAGTATTTTCTTCACCACAACCTATAAAAGAGATTGTTCTGCCATGAATTAATGATTTTGGAAACGAATGTAATATATGGAAAGGAGCCACTCCTATCAGTTTATTATTCTCATATACACTTAGAATAAATAGCTTAGAAGAAATAGACTTATTAAAAACTTCCCACCAAGTAAACATCCAATCCCAACTTAAAAAGATTGTTGTACTTTGGCATTCGTCATATAGATAATTCCACTCATCACGAATCTTTTTAAAGTCCGCAATCGAATCTATTAGCCTTAATTCAGCTTTCACGCGAAAGCATCCTATTTAGGCTTATTTGGAAAAATAAAATTTTATTTTTAATTGGTTTCACTTTTATAATTATTAAAATTAGACTTTAAAGATTTCACCATATAATCATCAATCAGATCATACTCTCACTTCCTATTGTACAATTATTGAGCATTAATTATAGAGATTATTGACAGAAGGAAGTTCCAGAGAGTGCAAAAAGTCTCCGCATATCTTTGCTGTAGCCGCAAGGGGCTATAACCTGAATGTTATTTGCTTCAAGCTTTCTTATTACGCTACTTAGTCGTATTTCTTTAGTATCATTTCCATGTATTTGTTTAGTCCATGGTAAAGATAGTCTTACGTAATCAGGACTACTATGTTTTAATAAAACTAACGTTTGTTTGTTTGTACTAAAACTATCTAAAGCAATTTTACAATTTAATTTTCTTAATTCTCGTATAAATGATAGTGCTTTCTTGTGCTGACTTTCATCAATATTTGACGGGATCAAAAAAGTTAGATTCTTGGATTTCTCGCCTAACCTTTCTAAACCTGGAAGTAACCAATCAATAAAGGAATCGTCTACAATTGATGCTTCATGCACTCTTACCAATAAATTGATTTCTAGCTCATTTCTTTGAATCAAAATTTGCAATAACCTAGAAAACTTTACCTTTTCCCAAAATATCGAACGCTTTTGATCATTGTAGTAATCAGGAAGATTCACTAATAAGTCATCAACGCCTTTTTTTTGCGCTGCTGCAACACTCAAGGATAGAACTTGATGTTTTATGGTGTTTTTAAGTTTTGCTTTTTTATACTTTATATCATTCAAGGGTTTAGCAATGATCCTAGCTTCTTTTCTTCTAATAACTCCTTTTAGTAAAGAATTTGCGTCATAAGTATATTGATTAGCTTCCTGTGACGAATTCACGTTAAACTTCTGTTTTAATTGACCATTCTTATTTTTCACTTTAGAACTAAGCATCTCTTCATTTTTTGATAGAGCTGTATTTTTAAATAGGTCGCTAAAAGGATTTTTATCCTCTGAAGTAAAAGTATCAGATACCAGATTTGTATTATCAGAATCCTTTGAATTATTCTGTATGTTATTTGACTGTTTCAATTTCACTCTGTCATCAACATCAACTTTGCGATTATTTTCTTGAATCCAAAGCTGGTAACACTTTTGCCCTTTAAAGACAGATGGAATTAAGTAAACTTTTGCTCGAAATTTAGACCCATTTAATCTTTTCATAGAAAGAAGAATTGAATGCTTTATATCTGCTGATTTTGCTTGGTTATGCTTGAAAACATCGAATAATTGATGTTCATCGGACATAATGAGATCTTTCACTGTGATAGAACGAAGTTTTTGAACTGAATCTATTCCAAATAAATTTAAGTATGCAACATTGGCATACCAGTGCATGTCTCTAGAGATGAAAGCAACCGCTTCTCTACTTGAATCAACCAACCATTGGCAACGTCTTTCAGATACTCCTAAAAGACTTTTACATCGCCTAAATTCAGATTCCTTTCGAACTGATTTTATCAATAGATTTAAAACAGAATTAGTTTCCGAATTATTTTTATCGAGTTTTATTCTCGAGAATTGCGTGTTATTGAACAACTCTTTTACGGGAACAGTTTGTGCTTTTGTTGTTACAATAACTACTATCGCATCAGCGTGGTACTGCCAAATTAGATCAGATAAAAGCTCTAATGAAAAAGAAACCTCATCAGAAATGAAAATTAGACTAGGACCTTGAACTTTCTTCAGAATTGATTTTATTGCTGACTTAGAGGCATCTACTTGTTTAAACCTCGATGTTGCATCGATTTTTTTCACAAGCCTTGCTAGTTCGCTGTAAATATTTACATTACGCCCTATTAATACACATTTTAAGTCATCTTTTAACATAAGATGAACAATACTTTAGCCCTATTTTTTTAACAGCCTTAACCGACTACAGTTAAAATATTAAGGACAGGTGGGCTAATAAAACTTATATTTTTTGTATCTCGAACCACTCATCCATGTATAGATACTACTTTTTTACCACTAGATTTTTTCACATTGTCAGAAGCCAAGCCTAACTCTTTGTTTTTATTATCTTTCCACGGAGTATAACCGCTAACTATCCGTGTCAGGGACATCTTAATTTCTTCAACAACATCATCAGCTAGGACAAGATGCAAGTTATCTAATAACTTTTCTAATTCAACTGATTCAATAAACTCTTCATTTGCCTGCATTATACGAAGATGTTGAGTACCTTTTACATTATCTCCTATTAACAGTTCTTCATAGAGTTTTTCACCTGGACGTAAGCCAGAAAAATGTATTTCAACATCTCCATTTATATTGTATTTATCCTTAAGCTGAAGGCCTGCTAGGCTAATCATTTTCTTTGCTAAATCAACAATTTTTACAGATTCACCCATATCAAGAACAAAAACGTCTCCACCTTTAGCCATTGCACCAGCCTGAATTACTAACTGCACAGCTTCAGGGATAGACATAAAATAACGAGTAATATCCTTGTGGGTGACTGTGATTGGTCCCCCATCTGAAATTTGCTGTCTAAACTTAGGAACTACAGATCCGGAAGATCCTAAAACATTTCCAAAGCGCACCATTGAAAAGGTAGTTTTTCCTTGAGATTTATCTGCTAGAGATTGAAGAACCATTTCTGCAATTCTTTTTGAACACCCCATAATATTGGTTGGTCTGACTGCTTTATCGGTAGATATTAAAATAAAAGTTTCCACAGCTGATGACAAGGCTTTCTCAGCAATTGCCTTAGTTCCGAATATATTATTCGTTAATCCCGAAACTGGATTTTCTTCAACTAGTGGAACATGTTTATAAGCTGCAGCGTGATAAACTGTCTGAATTGCATTCCGATTAAACAATTTATCCAATAACGCTGAGTTACCACTGGAACCTAACACTCTCTCTAATTCGATATTTAAGTCTAAGGAGATTTTTAGTTCGTTTAATTCTTGTTCAACTTTATAAAGCGCAAACTCGCTTAATTCTAACAAAATGAGTTTTTTAGGCTTTAGTGCTAATGCTTGACGACATAATTCTGATCCAATGGATCCGCCAGCACCTGTAATCAATACAATTTTGTTATGAATATTTGCAGGTAACAAATTACCGTCTGGTTGAATTGGATCACGACCTAGTAAGTCATCAATATCTATTTCTTTAATATCTGAAACACGAAAATCACCACTCGCAAAATCAGCCAATGCAGGGAGGATACTGACTTTAACTGGAAAAGGTTCCAAACGCTCAATTATAAATTGCCTTTCTGATCTATTGATTGAAGGCATTGCAATAATTACTTCGGTATTTTCTGGTGCATCTATAAGAATAGAAGCTGTTTTATCAAAGCTTTTTACATCAAAACCTAAAACATCCCACCCTTTTAATGACGGATTATCATCAATGAATCCTTCAACAATATAAGCTGGATCGGCATCTAATAACGCTGCTAATTGAGTACCAGAGACTCCCGCACCATAGATATACACTCGTTTGCTTAAATTCTGACTTGATTTTGATCCATAGAGCCATTGTTGTATTTGTAACCGACTACCCGCAATAAATGTGAATGTAGTCAACCAATATAAAATAACACCGGATTTTGTTAAATCTGCTAAGCCTACCAATTTTACTGTTGTAGCCCACACGATGGTTGTAATTAGAGTGGCTAATAAAATGGTTGTTATTGTTTGGTTTCGAAAATATCTTAAAACAGCACGATATAAACCAAGATTAATAAATACTGGAAAAGCAATCAGAACTGTTAGCGCAAAAATAAACCACTCTTTGCCAGCAGGCATCATGAAATCATTTTTACCTAAGGATAAGGATACCCACAATAAAATTGGTAGCATAATCGCGTCCAACAAAAGAATTAATAAACGCTTTTGCATACGAGATCTTTTAACGAAATATTGTTTTAGCTTCTCTATTATCATTACTATTTTTCAAAACCTTCAAAAAGGTGGGGGGTGTCATTTTTATATTTATTATTATCAATTCTGAGCAAAACTAAGTTAAATTTATTCTCTAACTCTAAAAGATTGCAACAATAGTTTTTATTATCAACGTGAAATCTAAAAAAAGTGAACGTTGTTTTACATACTCAACGTAGTAATCTAGTTTAATCGGCAATACTTTATTTTTATAATCATTAACTGGGTCAGTAGATCCACTCAAAAGCTCGTTTTCATTTACAAACTCTATAGATGCTCTATCGGTCATGCCTGGCGGTACTGATAACACAATATCACGAACATCGTCAGGATAAAACTCAACGTATTCAGGTACTTCGGGCCTTGGACCTACAAGACTCATTTCGCCTTTGAGTACATTGATTAACTGTGGTAATTCGTCAAATTTATACTTTCTTAAGATGTGACCAATTGGAGTAATTCGCGGGTCATCACCTGTCGTTACTTTATCTCCTAGCTTTTCGGCATTTAAAACCATCGTGCGAAACTTTAATACTTTAAAGTTTTTACCGTCTTTACCGACACGAACTTGCTTAAACATCACCTCACCACCATCTCTTAGTTTGATGATAAGTGCTATGATTAGTAATACTGGTGCGAGTATTATCAGCCCAGGAATTACAAAAAACAAATCGAATAAACGTTTACTAAGCATATTCCTAGATCCAATACTGGAAGCTTAAGTAGCTAAATGTGCAGTAGTAGTGGGAATAGTAATATTCTCACAAACAGTACGAACAGCTTCAATAACCCTAAATACATCTTCATCAGTCATCTTAGGATAAACAGGCAAACTGACAGCACGAGAAAAGACATCTAAAGCAATAGGGAAATCGTTTTCTTGGTAGTTATATTTATCTCTCCAGTAAGGTTGTATATGTAAAGGAATAAAATGTACGCTTGTTCCAATGCCTTGCTCAACCATAAGTTCTATAAACTTATCGCGATTAACGCTGATTGAGTCTAAATCAAGCTGCAAAACATAAAGATGCCAAGCATGCGTATCTTCAGGTCGTTTGACAAATGGAGTAGCCATTGGTAAATCGACAAATGCTTTATTATATTGTTCTGCAATCCATGCTCGTCGCACTTGAAAGGCACAAGCTTTCTTTAATTGATGTATTCCAATTGAAGCAGCGACGTCAGTCATGTTGTATTTATAACCGGGTTCAACCACTTCATAAAACCATGACGGCTTATCAGATGTATATCTATCAAATACATCACGATTAATACCATGCAGTCTCATGGTTTTCATTCGTGATAGATAATCTTTATTTTCGGTGGTAACCATCCCACCTTCACCTGTTGCAATAGTCTTAGTTACATAAAAACTATAAACAGTAATATCTGAAATTGAACCAACTATTTTACCTTTATACGTTGTAGGTAAAGCATGAGCTGCATCCTCTACAACTTTTAGATCAAACTCTTTAGCAATGTCTAAAATCTCATCCATTTCACAAGCTTGTCCAGCAAAATGCACAGGCATGATCGCTTTTACATTGTCATGCTTTACTATTTCTTTGCGAATCAAATCAGGATCAATATTAAAAGTCTGTGGATCAATATCGACAAGAATTGGATCTGCACCCAAATATCGAATAACTTCAGCTGTAGCGGTAAACGTATAAGGCGTGGTAATTACAGCATCTCCAGGTCCGATACCAATTGCTTCTAACGCTAAGTGTAATCCAGAAGTAGCAGAATTAACCGCAAGTGCATTCGAGGCATTTACATATTCTGCAAATTGACTTTCAAATGCTACAGTTTTCTTTCCTGTAGTTAACCATCCTGATTTTAAAGTATCTACAACTTCGGTGATTTCATCTTCACCAATAAGTGGTAATGCAAATGGTAGAAATTCTTTCAAAACTTATTTCCCTTGTCTAAATCGTCTGCTTAAAATATGCAAGTAAATTACTGTCTAACTGCATTATAACTCTCTACAGAAATTCCCAAACTTCATCAAAAGCTTCTATAGAACCTTCAGGTAATTCAGCAATATCCAAAATCTCAAAATTACAGTAAGAAAAGTTACCCACAGTATCATCAATATTTGTGATTCTAACATGCTGTTGACGAGAACCTAAGGTAATCGTTAGCTCATCATCGACATGGAAAATAAAACCTGGAAAAATTAAATGAGCTTCATCTCGAGCACCATCAATCGTAGGCAATAGAACACCTTCCAATGGAAGATTTTGACTAATTTCGCGCGTGGTTACTTCATCAACTTTAACGACCATGCCATGTAATGAGAGGATTTCTAAGCCTATGCGAAGACCCACATCTTTGAATGAATCCATCCAACGCGCTACTGAAATTTGCCACATTCCACTAGTATCTTTAGGGTCTTTAATGGCAACTAACTCTCCTACTCTAGCTGTTGTTGCTTCACTAACAACCTGCTTTAAACCATAGCCACCTGAGCTACTATTTTCTATCTGCCAAGAGTGTATTGTTACATCTCGATGCGTAGAGAGCTCTTCAACATCCAAATCTGACCAGGGGCTAGAAACCGAACCTTCTGCTGCAAGTGCCTCATAAATATTATCATCTTCGACATCTACATTAATTTGATCCATGAATGATTCAGGCTCATTATCACGAATGATATCGATGACTTCAGACATCTTTATAACCAAAGACGCTTTTTCTTCGCGCTCAAATCGCTTATATCTTCTATTTCGAATAGTTGTTAAAACATAAACTAAACGTTTAGCTAGACTGTGCGTGAGCATTGGCCATTTATCATGTTTACCCAGTTCATCTGTCTCACTTAATGTAACGAATTCATCAATTTCATGAATGACTGTCGATAAGTCAAAAATTCGGCTCGTTGGTGAATTCAATAAATCACTTACTGGCATTAAACTAGCAGGCTCATCACTATTCAGCAGAGTAATATGAGCATATTTACTTTTAACCTTTTCAGGGTTTGCAATAAGAGAAACTTTATCAAGAGTTACTAAAAAGAATTCTCTAATACGTGCAATTTCTCCTTGGCGTAGAGTGTTTGGTGCTGCTAGTGATATTAAATTAATTAACTTATATTGCTCTTCAATACTTAAGTTCTCGCCATTAGCATCATCTTTATGGGGAATTTCTTTATTTTGGATTTTCTTTTCGCATGATAGTAAGTAAAGATGATGAATGTCATGCCAGATAGATTTTTTATTTTTGGCGTAAATACCATAGTCACTGATGATAACTATGCTCATGTATTGAATGGCTCTTCCAATAGAAATCAAAAGTCCTTTCTTTGAACCAGAATTTTTCGTCAGCATATCTAATGCCGCCAATTGGTAAGATCCTGCTAACTCCATGATTAGAGATTTTTTCAGATCAAACACTTTTTGCGACCTAACAGGTAAAGGAATAGAACGGCTTAAAAAATGCCTATCAAGATTCTCTAAAGCCATTGTCACGTAAGGTAACAATATCTCTGTAATATCGACGCGTGCTTGAGGTGCTATCGGCTCATTATTAAGCTTAGTTAAACCTGCAAATAAACGACGAGTAGTCTCACCCATATCCATTATTGGTAAGGCAGCCACCCAAGTTCTTGCCTTTGAAACAGAACCTATATCGATAGTATCAATTAAATTGGGTTCTTTTAGTTTTACTTGGGTTTTTGACTGACTTGAATCTACTGCTTTCTTGCTTTTTTTGAACATACTGTAGCTCATGAGATGACCTTACTATTATTATTTTTGTAATTACTATTAGGTATATTTTCAATATAGAATAATTTATTTTTCTAGCTATTAAATTCTATTTATTCGCTAATTGTAACATTATTAGTCTATTTTTACGATAGTTTGCTTAGACCGTTTGCCCGAAACTTCTTCAACCAAACGAGGTATTAAATAGCCTGGAAGACAGCATCTCAGTTGTTCAATCAAATCAAGTGCAGCTTTCCTCTCTACTTCAAAATGTGCAGTCCCGTTTACTCTATCCAATTGATGAAGGTAGTAAGGCAGAACTTGAAATTTAAATAAGCGCCGTAGAAGATTTGTTAATATATCGACAGAATCATTTATCCCTTTTAACAATACAGTTTGATTTAGCAATGTTATGCCTTGATTCCGGATAGCGACTAAAGCTTCCCCCACTGTATCATCCAGTTCATTGGCATGATTACAATGAATTACGAGAACTTTATTGATCTTCAGTTTTCCAAACCAACTTAAAAATTCTGGAGTAATTCGTTCAGGCAAAAATACAGGTACACGAGTATGAAATCGGATAGTATTAACGTGAGGAATCAAATCGATATCAATACACATCTTTTTTAAACGATCGTCGGGCAACATCAAAGGATCTCCCCCGCTAAAGATAACCTCTTGAATACTTTTATCTTCTTGAATTTTATTCAACGTTTGCTGCCAATGCTTTTTATCAGGTATAGAGCTTATATAAGGAAACTCTTTTCGAAAGCAATAGCGACAATGTACGGGACAAGCACCTGTTGTTACTAGCAAAACACGCCCTTGATATTTATGCAGCACGCCTGGCAGGACTTCAGATTGTAAATCTCCTACAGGGTCTGAAGTAAAACCTGTAGTTTCTATTTTTTCATCCTCTAATGGCAGAACTTGTCTTAGTAAAGGGTCTAACCAATCACCCTTCTTCATTTTAGCTGCATAAGATAAAGGCACTAACATCTTAAATTGACTGTTAACCATAATTCTCTGCAAATATTCATCAGTATCTAATTCTAGATAGGTAAGTAATTTAACAGGATCTCTGAAAGCTTGACTTAAAACCTTTGTCCAATCCGAACTTACATTTGCAAGATGATCGCCAAATACAGTTATTTCATTCAGAGAATTATGTGACATAGACTTTATATTTTTAGTTAGATTTGAAGATGATTAATTTAAATCGAATTGGGACATAAGATTCCCAATAATAATTGAGTCACTTTAACACTAACAACGTGTAATTACTCAAAGACTACATAGTACTTTCAAGCTATGATACTGATCATTATTTAGAAAATATTAAGGAGTCCTTACATGGCAAGCGTTAGTACCAGTGAATTCAAAAATGGTCTTAAATTTATTATGGATGGAGATCCTTATACTATTGTTGATAATGAATTAGTTAAGCCTGGTAAGGGTCAAGCCTTTAACCGTGTTAAAATTCGTAACTTAAAAACAGGTCGTGTTGTTGATAAAACATTCAAGTCAGGTGAAAAGGTAGAAGGCGCGGATGTCATGGAAGTAGATATGGAATACCTCTACGAAGACGGTGAATTCTGGCACTTTATGGAACCAACAAGTTTTGAACAACATGCTGCTGAAGAACCAGCAGTTGCAGACGTTAAGTTTTGGCTAAAGCCACAAGAAAAATATGTTGTTACCTTATGGAATGGCTCTCCTTTAAGCGCAACGCCTCCAAATTTTATCGAATTACAAATTACAGAATGCGATCCTGGAATCCAAGGTAATAC
>CALFUP010000100.1 GCA_937929875.1 uncultured Cocleimonas sp.
GGGAAACGCATGGGGACATATTGCGCTTAAAGTGACTGATGTTTATGCCACCGCTGATTATTTGAAATCAGAAGGTGTTGAATTCGTTCGCGAACCTGGGCCGATGAATGCAGGCACAAGAGTTATCGCTTTCTTTAAAGACCCTAATGGCTATGTGATTGAATTGAATTCGCCGGTGAATTAATTAAATGACAACCCCCCACTTTTTATGAGTTTTGAAAAAACTCTCCCTTCGGCAGTCGTCGAGATGCTCCAATATTGTCTCGCCTAGGATCGGCTTACGGTATTTATAAAAGTGTTTTAGTTGAATTCTAATTGATCAAGTCTTCTAAGGTCTTGCCGCTTTCTATTATTTCATCAGGCAAACACGTCTTGGGAATATCTGAACCGCATTTTGTTTGCCAGCGATAGATAATATGAAATTGCTCGACTTGAGGCTTTTTCTTTAGCATTTGGTCTAAAAGATTAGCACCGTATTTCTCTGAGGCAAAATGACATGCTTTAAACCACGCCATGTCATAGCCAAATTTTTTAACATTGAAGGCTTTGGTAAATCGTTTACCATTGACTGATCCAGAGACAACAAATGCAGGAAAATAATAATGTTTCATCTTTCCTGAAACCATTTTATTGCCATTTGACGCAAATTTCATTTTAATGCCTGCAACACCTGTTACATAAGCTGAGTTACTCAGGCGTTCTTTACGTTCGCGGTTTCTTGAGTCTTGATGCAGCCCTTGCTCAAAACGCCACATTCTATTTAGCTCTTCTGCTTCAGCAGGCTTTTCTTCAGCACCTTTATACCATTTTTGCCTTAGTTCTCCATTAACACTCACTGCCACACGATAGCCAATATAATTTTTGGGTGTTTTTTGGGTACCGTCATAATGATAAATTGCCATATTTCTCTTGAGACCTTTGACTGTAAAATTACGAATATTTCTGAGTAGAATGTCTTTCTTAGAGACTAATAGTAAAGAAAAACGATTTAAAATCTAATTGTTTTTGTCGATACGACGATAGAAATCTATTTATAGAGGTCTTTGCACGAGTGTTATGGCGAGAGTTAAAATTGCGTAATTTTTCGTGGTTTAGCCTATTTTTCTTAATACTGCGCTTAATAGTAAGGCTATTAGCGAGTTTTTCAGGATGATAGGAGCAGTTCATGCTTTTTAAATCCGCCTTATCTCACGTACAAGATCTCTAAATGGTATTAAGGGCTTTGTTCAACAGCTCTGATAATGTATTTTTTTCATCATCGTTAAGGTGACTCAATTGCTTTGATTCTAATTCAAGCAAGGGTTGATAAGCGGACTCAACAAGTTCGATCCCAATATTTGTAAGGCGTGATCGAACGACTCTTTTATTGACTAAATCTCGCTCTCGGGTTATCCAACCTTTATCCACCATTCTATCCAACAAGCGCGTTACATCAGGGACTCTGGTATAGAGCCGTGAACCGATTTCTTTACTCGGCAGACCACTGTCTTCGTTGTCTTCGACATACAAAACGCGCAGTGCATTGTACTGCAATGGCGTCATTCCCCAGATCGATAATAGCTCGTGAACTTCGGCTAAAGCCTGGTCGCTAAAGCTCATTGCAGCTTTAAATATTTCGCCTTCAATACTGGTTTTTTCTATTAAGGCTTTACGTTTACGTTGATTTGACATACACTTGTTATAACAACTATTGTTTGAACGTCTTAATTATACCTGTTAGAACACGCGAACAATAGCGTTATAGAAGCACATCCTTTAATAAATTTTAAGGATCATGAAACAGGAGTAAGAGTATGTCTAAGCAACAAAACACTTTATCTCGTCGCAATTTTTTAAAAGGTGCGGCATACACATCAGTTCTATCTGTCGGCGGCTTATCAAGTATTGCTCATGCCACCTGTGGAAATTCAGAAAAAAGCTCAATGAGCGCATCTACGTCTGCTATCACGCTATTCAATCAAAGCGATAAAACAGTGGCATTAAATGCATCAAGTCCAGTTAGTTTGGAAAATATTAATGGCTGGGTTGTGGTTAAAATAAATAAAGCATCTGAACAGAGCATTCTTGATTTAAATACGGATGAAGTCATTACCCTAACGCCAGGACAACAACTTGCATTTAGCGTTAATTCTGAAATGGCGCCAATGATTAAAGAGAGTGGTGACTTCATCGTTATTACAAATGAATACAGTGCTTTAAACAACATGGTTCCTGTTACAACGTTTGACACGATGCTGGTAGCTTAAGAATCGTTGCTGAGAAAAATGACTTGATAAACAGTCATTGTTAAACACAAGAATTCAGACACTATCATGGAGATAACACATGTCTAATAAAACCCAATTTACTCAATCTCGTCGTAACTTTTTAAAAGGTGCGGCATACACATCAGCGTTGTCTGTGGGCGGAATGTCTACTTTAGCATTTGCTATGAACGCCGATACATCGACAGTAGCTGGCAATACATCAGGGCCTGTAAGTAGTTTTACAAACAGCGATATTAGCGTTATGCAACAGCAGATGCTGCATAAAGAAACAGTCTCATTATTTAATAAAAGTGATGACACCATAATGCTAGATGCTTTACAGCCAGTATTGATAGAACGTGTAAATGGCTCATTCGTGGTGAAACCCAATATTGTCACGTCTGCAGCATTTAGCGGCATGATTATGATGCAAGCGCGTGAGCGAATTTCTTTTGATATTCAAACCACAGGCGGTATTTTTAGTAGCGCTGAAATCCAAGATGTAAAAAAACTCAATGGTCAGTACCTGCACATAAGCAGCGAACATTCAGCATTTAATCAATTAGTACCCGTTTCAAATTCTGATTCGGTTATGGCTTAAGTAGAGGTAATCACATGTCTAAGCAAAAAACATCTAAACAACCATTGGATAACACTCGCCGTCACTTTTTAAAAGGCGCAGCTTATGCATCAGCGCTATCTATTGGTGGTGTATCAAGTTTGGCCTTTGCGGCTAACAGCGAAAAGACTGTGCATGCGGCCTCAGCCAGTAGTGTGCTAAATAATGAGGCACTTGGCGATAGAATTCTGGGTGATAGTGATATTAGAATCATCCAAGAAACTTTATTTGATAGAGAGAAGGTGACACTCATCAATCAAAGTGGCAAATTACAAATGCTGGATGCGCGTCGACCTATTACATTACTACAAGCAAATGATTCGCTTGTCGTTGTAGTAAATCAAAATGATGAAAAAGCAGTGAATGGAATGGTGCTGATGTCACCCAATGAACGCTTCACTTTTGATGTCAAAGCAATTGGAATCGAGCTTAGCGAATCAGCTGAGTTCCCTGCTTTAACTAACCTTGCAGAAAACCAGTTACAGATAACGAGCGAAAACTCTGTATTTAATCGCATTGTGCCTGTTGAGTTAGTGTAAGAATTTATCTAGAGGTAAGTATTATGTTCAATCAATCACGACGTAAATTTGTAAAAGGCGTAGCTTATAGTTCGGCACTGACTATGGGTGGCATTTCAGGGGTAGCGCTCGCTGGAAATAATAACCCATCGATAAACTCTACGAATCAAGAGTTTGCTAAAGAGCGGATTACATTAATTAATCATACTGCTTCTAGTGTTTCTTTTTGTAGCATTTCACTTTCTGACTCAAGCGATATTTATCAATATTTAGCGATAAAAGATAACAAGCTTGAAAGTCATGCAGATCAAAGAGTTGTAACGATTGCAGCTGGTGAACAATTATCGTTTGTTGTGGCAACACATAAAAGTAACGACAGTGTTAATAGTGTTAATCTAAATAACAAAAATTTATTTATAACTGATGTATTAGAACACCACTTGGCAATAAAAAGTGAGCACAGGCAATTTAATGGCATTTTTCCAATAACAACGACCTTCAAAGCCCAAGCTGCATAAAACCGAAACAACATATCAGAGGTAAATATCATGTTTAATCAATCACGACGTACTTTTATAAAAGGTGTTGCTTATAGCTCAGCACTAGCAGCGGGTGGGGTTTCAAGTATTGCGATGGCAACATCGAATAGTTCTTTGAAGGATACTGCTTTGTCTACAAATGCTTCTTCTAGAGGCTCAGCCCTGCCGACTTGTGATATTAGCATTGCACCCCATCAAACCGTGGGAACTGAAATAGTAACGTTAAGCAATCACACAAATAGCAATGTTAAATTTGATAATATCTCAGGTGCTGGTTTAGAACATGTGAATAAGTATTTGGCAGTAAAAGTGAATAAAATCGGAAAACATGCCGGTCAAAGGCAAGTAACTTTGAAACCAGGTGAACAATTATCATTTGTAGTAGCAGCAATAAGTTGCGACGACTGCGGAAATGCAAATAACAAGAATTTGTTTATTCCAAACATGTTGGCTGGTAATTTGATTATTGAAAGTAATCACCCCGAATTTAACGGTGTCATTCCTTTGACGGTATTTGAAACAAGCTAGTTAAAAAAGAATAAGGAAGAGCTAAGGCAGTTTAGAGAGATCTGAACTGCCTTTTTTGTGTTTGAATAGACTTAAATTGACACCCCCCTACTTTTTGGCTGCTTTTTCAATCTATCTCTTTGTTTTCTGGGTATTTTAATTTTTTACATTAAACTTTATCGCTCAAGTTTCAATGTCAAAACCCCTGCCCCTATCCCAATAAATACACTACCCATGATACGATTAAACCAAGCAGCCCTATTCCCGTGAGCAAACCAATTTTTAGCTTTATTAGCGAGTATTCCATAGCTCATTAGGCAAATGAACGACATTGCCATGAAGGTAAAGGTCATAATCAAAAACTGTTGTGGCAAGGCTTTATTCGTATTAATAAAGGGCGGAAAAAGAGCAGTAAAGAAAAGAATCGCTTTTGGGTTAGTCATTGCGATTAAAAAGCCTTCACTGAATATTTGAAAATTACTTTTATGCTTTATATTTTCATTCTGAGTTGTTGGTGTTTGGCCAGTTCTCGTTTTTTCAATACTCACTTGATCAGCAAAAAAATTAGCTTTGGAACGCCACTGTCGAAGGCCTAAATAAACCAGATAAGCAGCTCCGACCAATTTAACTATAAAAAAAAGAGTATTAGACGTTTTAAGGATCGCGCCTAAACCAAAAATAGCTGCTGTGGACAGAATAAACAAACCAGTAATATTACCCAATGATGAGAGTAATACTTTAGCCATGCCGAAACGCACGCTATTTGAAACAGCGAGTAAGATTGCAGGACCAGGACTAACAACAGCGGCTATACCCACAGCTATAAATAGCAACCAAGAAGAGATTTCCATAAAAAAGCCTCAGCAAAAACTTGTGAGACTTCATTCTAAAACAGACAATAAGTTATTGCCTGTTTTTTACTTCATCCGATTACTTAACTAGCAACACCTTACATTCCGCTCTATCAGCAACCGACATTGTGGTTGACCCCAAAAGCCGTTGACTATTTCGAGAGTGTTTACGGCGACAACCAAGAATCGCTAAATCGGGTTTAAGTTCTGCCAAGGTCGCCAAGATCGAATTAGCACGTTTTGATCCATTACTGTGAATAACACCGACTTTCACATTCACTGTAAAATGCTTTGCAGCAAGTGCTTTTAGCTGAGTATTTAAATCAGCTTTGATTTTGTCTTGAGCACCTTCAGGAAAAAAACTTGCCACTAAGGGCATTCCGTAATCTGGCAAAATAGTAATAAGCTGAATTTCAGCTTCATACTTCGACGCTATATCATTGGCCGTCTCGCAGACTTTTTCGGTTATAACCGGCGTTGAAAGATCTACCGATACAAATATTTTCTTAATCATCCTCAAATACCTTGGTTCGCTTAGTTCGACTTGCTTAGTTAGGTTAACTTAATCAGGTTTGCCTAACTAGTCTGCTTAATGATCAATGGGCCATATTTACGGATTCGTGCTTTTTGTGAGAACCATACTAAAGCGAGTAATCCCACTCCTAATATATAGAACCATTGTTTTGCAGGGCGAGACTCATTCTTAACCTGTACACTCGCTATTTCCCAATCAAAATCAATCTGCTGCTTTTCAGCCGCACCGCCAAACTCAAGGTTCTCAACGATTAATTTACCTTCGTTTTCAGCTAGCTCAAGACCTGCACCATTTTTTAAGCGATCTGCGCCTTTTCCTTTTAAACCTACAGGCAACATCACAACTTTATCAATCGCTTTACCTTCAAGCGTCTCTCCCTTTACTTGAACTCGGATTTGAGCATTTTCAGGTAACCCTTCTGCAATTTGAAAAATCTTATTTGCCTCCATTGTTTCTAGTTCTGGAGAAATCATATCCATGAAGTATCCAGGTCTAAATAAGACGAATGTAGTCAGCAATAATAGTAAGGTTTCCCAAATTTTATTTTTCGTTAAAAACCAACCTTGGGTTGCTGCAGCAAAGACTAGCATCGCTACAGTTGTGGAGATTATAACCAAGGCCAAATGCATGGGGCCGCGAATACCAATCAACAGTATTTCGGTATTAAAGATAAACATAAATGGCAAGATGCCCGTACGAATATCATACATAAAACCTTGAATACCAGTTTTGATGGGATCTGCTCCCGAGATGGCGGCGGCGGCATACGCCGCCAGCCCCACGGGCGGGGTATCATCCGCCAGAATTCCGAAGTAGAAGACGAATAGATGTACCGCAATT
>CALFUP010000101.1 GCA_937929875.1 uncultured Cocleimonas sp.
TAACCAATTAAAAATCACGTTGTGTATGAAAACTACGCCAGAAAAAATTAATGTATATAAGCCGTATTCCTCAGGACTCAATAAATGGGTATAGACACTTAAAGCAGCAAAAGCCATGAGACCGGGAATTAACTTTGCGAGAATATAAATACCGCTATGCTTGAATAACATTTAAGTGGTGATTCTTTGATTAGATTGGCAAGAGTGAAATGCCAAAAGCTTAATAGCAAGTTGACTATTTTTTTCCTGATAAGCGCTAACAGAACAATATGTAGGTTTACGTTGAAGGTGTAACATGTCGAAATCTTATTATTACTTGTTTTTAATTGATATTTATCATATGCCTAAAACAAAACCTTGTAACCCATTAGCAGATAAACAGACAGTATATCTTAATATAAAATATTACGAGCAGGGTATTTAAAGGGATAACTAAGACAGCTAAGTTATTCAAATCACTACCGCACCTATCTCCTATGTTTTATTGAGATGACAATAAAAGACCTATTATAAAAAAACACTAAAGCACTGTTAAATAATCAATTATCAATAACAAAAAAGCAATTTATATCCTTTTGTCTAATAATTGACTACGTATAGAGCAGAACACTTACAACTCTCAACACATTCAGTTAGGATGCTGAAATACAAAAAATAAGTTTGTTAAATTCAAACGTAAATAATAAATCCATTAGGGTTAGGTAAGGTTAGGGAATGTCGGTTTTAACTACGCAATCAAACACCAATCAAATTCAAGCTGTTGATAATAAATTAATGCCATTAGCTCCAAGCTATATAGGCCCAACTAATCACAGTACGCCACAAGAAGCTTCGATAAGTGATGTCTTAGGTATTTTAAATAGACGTAAGTGGACAATATTATCAATTTTACTTACAACTTTGGCTTTAGTCGCCTTGTATACCTTTTCTACTAAGCCAAGTTATCGCGCTAATGCAACTATTCAAATTGATCGTTCAGGTGCTGAGATTGTAGACTTTGGTAGAACATCACAAGTATCTACTTCATCAGATGCACTGAATGATCCATTTTTTAGAACTAGTTATGAAATGCTTCGTGGTCGGGTTATAGCTCAGAAAGTTATCGATGATTTGTCATTAGAAGAAAGTTTGTCTCCTACGAAATCGAACGAATCTAAGTCTTTAAAACAAACAGTTCTTGCTTGGATTGGATTAGGAGAAGATAAGAATAAACGAACTTCATCCAAATTAGATTACACTGCAATTTTTGCAGAAAAACTGTTCGTACAACCTATTGCTGGCACATATCTAGTTGAAATATTCTATGAAGCTCCATCTCCAACAGAAGCCAGAAATGTTGTTAAAAGTGTTGTTGATAATTTTATTCTATTTCAGATCGAATCTAAAAGTGAAACGGGTGAATACGCTAAACAATTTTTAGATGAGCAAATTATAGAAGCGGGTAAACGATTAAAAGAAGATGAACTAACATTAGTCAAATATGCCAATGAAAACGGCATATTAGGTGTTGATGAAGGTCAAACTCGCCAAGTGAAAAAATTGGAAAATCTTGACTCTGCTCTTGTTCAAGCTGAAATACGTCGAATAGAAGCAGAAAGTTTATATTTACAAATGAAAAAAGCGGGTAGTGTATCAACAGTTCTAACAAACCCTGTGATTACCAGTCTTAAGGCTCGATTAGTAGGTCTAGAAGGTGATTATCAGGAAATGTTAAAAACCTTTAAACCTAATTACCCAGATATGCAAAGACTGCAACAGCAAATTAACGCTGCTAAGGGTAAATTGAACTCTGAAATGACTAATATTCAACGCTCAATGCAAGCAGATTTCAAAGCTGCTAAAAGGCAAGAAGACAAAATCAGAAATGAATTAAGACAATTTAATACCACAATGCAAAATTTGCAGGATAGTGGTGTTGATTATAAGAATTTAAAACGTAAAGCAGATAACAGCAACAAATTATATAGCAGTCTTTTGCAACGCCGAGAAGAAGTGAATGTTGCTTCACAGGCCAATACAAGCAGCATTAGTATTGTTGAACCTGCTATTACACCCGTTAGTAAATATCGTCCAAGACCTAAAGTTAATCTTTTAGTTGGTCTACTTTCTGGCCTTATTCTAGGTTTAGCTTTTGCTTTTTTACGCGAAGCGCTTGATAAGAGTATTAAGTCTGCAGATGATCTTGAGAAACTAACGGGCTTGCCTATTCTTGGAATGATTCCACGCGTGACAAAGTCTAAAATGAAAAAACAATTAGACCTTATTGCTCATAAAATGCCTCAATCAGCCCCTGCTGAAGCTTATAGAATATTAGCCACAAATATTCGTTTGATGTTTAAAACCGATGAAGATCACGTAATGCTAATTACTAGTATTAATTCAGGCGAAGGCAAAAGCACCACAGCTTGCAACATTGCCTGTTCTTATGCACAAATGGGTAAAAAAGTTTTATTAGTCGATGCAGATATCAGAAATGCATCGCTTCATAATAAGTTAGAAATCCCCAATAAACATGGATTGACTCATTACTTAAAAGGTGAAATTGATCTTGTGGGAATTACTCAACCTGTAAAGAAGATACCCGGATTATTTGCTATTACTTCAGGTCGTTACGATGTTGATCCTGTAAGCTTATTGAGTCATGAACGAATGTCATATTTGACCACTCAGGGAGGTAGTATTTTTGACTATGTTATTATTGATGCTCCACCGGTTAGTGGTTTCGCTGATTCACTGGTATTGACATCATTAGCCACTTCAACAGTTATTGTAGCGCGAGAAGAAGAAATGGACGCCAAGTCAATAAAAGGTGCTCTAAGTCAGTTGAGAAGAGTTAAAAATAATGTGGCGGGCTTCTTGTTAGTGAACACTAAAAACCCAGCGGTAAATGCAAAGTACTATGCCAAGTATCATAAAAACTCGAAGAAAGAATTGTTATTAGAAAATAAAAAACCAAGTTTTGCCTAACGAATTAATTCTGTATTACATTAATGAATATTTAGACAACGTGATTATGAAGAAGAGTTAATTATTTTAAATGATAATTAACTCTTGTTCTTATCTTAATCCCAAAAAGCTTAGTAAGTCATTTATGAAAAAGTAGGGGGGTGTCATTTTAATTTGTGGTTCAGCTTCAAAACTACTTAGGTGAAACTACACACTTTTGCTAGAATAATTCTATGCAAACATTGAAACCATTCGTAAGGATTTCCGTACTTTCAATTATTCTTACCTTCTTATTGATTTCTCTGGGTGTGAAATACCATTGGGGTGATTATTTTAAGAAAAGCCCATCAGCTTCGATGGAATTAAATATCCCTGATGAAAATAAAACAGCAAAAAATATTAATGCTATCGAAGTAAAGGGTGCTAATTCTTATCTACCTGAATTAGTTCAAGAAAGTAATTCTAGCTCATTGATAGACAGTATGAATAAAGAGCAGATTACTGAGCACTGCATCAATTTCTTAAGTAGAGATATAAAAAACCCATTGAATTTAGAGTTAGCTTCAGTGAATTGTGTACTTAGTAATTTTCAAGAAACATTCCAGATTTTAAATATTAAAGATAAACAGAGTGAAGTGGAACTTACAAAAAAGAGGCTGTTACTTGAGCAGGAATGTGTTCGAAGTCTAATTCCTAATTCAAAGAATACTTCTATTGAAAACCAATTGGCGATTGGTATGTGCATCTCAGATAAATTGAACTCAATTTAGCTTTAAATCATCAATTTTTAGCTTCAGTTACTTTTCATTAATAATCACTTCTGACTTATCGATATGAAATATCTTGAAGAACTTTTGTGTGCATTTCTTTATTATTAGAAGCTAATACAGAAACCGTATCAAGAGTAAGTTTCTCCCCCAAGAGATCGGTAAAGATTCCACCTGCTTCACGAACAATCACGGCTAACGCCGCTATATCTAAGATATTCACATCCGATTCTAGAATAAGTTCTATTTTACCACTGGCTAGAAGGTGATAATGATAGAAATCACCATAACCTCGAATACGATTGACTGAACTAACCAATTCTCCAACATTTTGCCACTGTGGTTTTGCAGCAATACTGGCAATATTTCCTAGAGATAGAGTAGATTTTCTTAGGGTGTCTACATTACTGACTGTAATTTTTTCACCATTTAACCAAGCCCCATAACCTTTTTCAGCATACGCCATTTCTTTAAACTCAGGACTATTAGAAACACCCAAAATTAGTTCGCCTTTATGCATTAAAGCAATTTGAGTAGAAAAGAAAGGATAGCCCCTTACGAAGCTTTTGGTGCCATCAATAGGGTCAATTAACCAATTGTATTCTGCGTCTTCGTTTACCTTTCCCGTTTCTTCTCCAAAAAAACCATGATCAGGAAATGCATCCAAAATGATTTTTTTTATGGTTTTCTCGGTTTCTACATCAGCAATAGTCACAGGAGTTTCATCAGGTTTGATTTCTATTTCAAAATCACCTGTGTAATATTTCTGGATTACTACTTGTGCAGCTTCAGCTGCTTTTATGGCTGTTTTCAAGAAAGGAGTCATGTGAATAACATTTTGATATCAATAAAACAGCACATTATACTCAGTTAGAATAAAGTTACTGCTGAAACACTTTATTATTCAAAAACAAAAATAGTAAAACTCATAATTTGAAAATAAATTAATAAAGCCTTAAATAGAGTAAATAAATAAAAGAGCAAATGAAATCAAGCCAAACAATTATCGAAGCTTTCCTAGATGCATTATGGTCAGAAAGAGGGCTAAGCCCAAACACGTTAGCTGCTTATGGTAGAGATTTAAAATCACTCGCAGAATGGCAAGTAACTCAGAATAGAGAACTTTTAGATTCCAGTAACGCTGAGCTACTTGAATTTCTTACTTTTAAAATTAAGCAAGGCAGTAAATCAAGAAGTGTTGCACGATCTATCTCAACGTATAGGCGTTTTTTCCGTTATCAATTAAGAGAAAATTTAATTTCCGAAGATCCCACTGCTTTAATTGAATTGCCTAAACTGGGGAAATCTTTACCAAATAGTTTAAGCGAAGCTAATGTCGATGCGCTTTTAGATTCGCCTGACTTAAATGATCCGATAGGATTACGTGACCGAGCTATGTTGGAATTATTATATGCAACAGGTCTACGAGTATCTGAATTAGTACACTTAGAATATAAACAAATAAATTTGCAGCAAGGAGTTGTCAGGGTATTAGGCAAAGGTAACAAAGAACGTTTGGTCCCCATGGGAGATGAAGCCGTCTCATGGATTACGAATTACCTATCAGATGCCAGATCAATATTGATGAAAAGTGGGGGGGTGTCAAATTCATTATTCATAACGAGAAGGGGTTCAGGTATGACACGTCAAGCTTTCTGGTATTTAATTAAACGCTATGCAATTCAAGCGGGTATCAGTCAAAAGTTATCGCCTCATACATTACGTCACGCTTTTGCAACACATTTATTGAACCATGGTGCTGATTTACGTGTCGTACAATTGTTACTTGGACATAGTGATCTTTCCACTACTCAAATATACACACATATTGCAAAAACGAGATTACAAAGCATACATCAAGAACACCATCCTCGCGGATAGGAGAGTATTTTTAGATAGTTGCATCTAATAGTTAAGCAGTACCGTAACAATAGAGGTTTTATCGGAATCGATTTTTAAGATAAAGGCGAAATACGCTATAATTAGCGAAAATAACCAATACATATATTAAACAGAATGGAATACATAATGAAAAATAGAATAATAATGGGGCTCACATTTAGTTTATTAATGCTATCAACAGCAAATGTTCACGCTGAGAGTAAGACTGAAGTAATTGATACAAAAGCCCAAATGACTGAACTTAGAGCTAAATTAAAAGGCAAGTTCAGATCAGAACCCACTTCAATGAAACCAAGCCAGTTACCCAATATTTACGAAGTCATGTATGGGACTGAAGTTGTATATTTTTCTGCTGATGGTAAGTACTTTTTAGCAGGCGATATGATAGAGCTTGATACAAGAACGAATCTTTCTGATTTTGCCAAACAATCTGTGCGTAAAGATATTATGGACAGAGAAGATTTTAAACCTGTTATTTTCAAAGCTGAAAATGAAAAACATAAATTAACCGTTTTTACCGATATTGATTGTGGTTACTGTGCGAAGTTACATAGAGAAATGCCTGAAATAAACGCCAAAGGCATTACTGTCGAATACCTGATGTTCCCGCGTGCAGGGTTAAAATCTAAATCGTATGACACCGCGGTCAGCATGTGGTGTGCTGATGATCAGCAACAATCTATGACTGATGCAAAGGCTCGTCGTGAAATAGAAGCAAAGAGCTGTGAAAACCCGATTGCTACACAATACAACTTAGGACAAGAAGTCGGTGTTACGGGAACTCCAGCATTGATTACTGAAACGGGTAAATTAATTCCTGGTTATATGCCTGCAGACCGATTGGCAGCTATGTTAGATGCAGAAGCCAAGTAAAGTACTAATAACTTAAGAACAGTGTCATAGGGTATAGGTGTAAGAAAAAACTTTCTGAATGATGAAAGCTAAGGTATAGTGCCAAAATCAGTGACAATTTTAACAGGAGAGATTCTGGTTTCATATTTCTTAATCGAACTATAGAGCCAGAACACCGAAGGCGCAATCCCGCTCGGAAACGCTCAGGTAAAAGGACTGTTTAAATTTACTGACTCTGGAGAGCGAAACTAATAATGTTTCCACCGAAGGGTTTAACCTAATGCTAAAGCATAGGGAATCTCTCAGGTAAAAGGACAGAAGGGCGGCAGATTATAGTATCTGCCGCCTTTTTTTTGCCCAAAGGAAATAAGTATGCCAGACACTTCACAAAATACGACACCACAACGCACTCCACTGTACGACAAACACCTTGAGTCAGAGGGTAAAATAGTTGACTTTGCGGGTTGGGAAATGCCAATAAATTATGGCTCTCAAGTGAAAGAACATAATCAAGTGCGAGAAGATGCAGGAATGTTCGATGTATCTCATATGGTTGTTCTAGATTTTCACGGCAAAGACGTAAAACGCTTTCTACAATATTTACTGGCTAATGATGTTGCTAAGTTAAAAGATTCTGGAAAAGCTCTATACAGTGGCATGTTAAATGAAACAGGCGGAGTCATTGATGATCTTATTGTTTACTATTTGTCAGATGACTTTTATCGCATGGTTGTCAATGCAGCTACTCGAGTCAATGATCTTCAGTGGATTAATCAACAAGCTAAAGACTTTGATCTGGAAATTAAAGAACGCGATGATTTAGCCATGATTGCAGTTCAAGGTCCTAATGCTCGAGAGAAAACCCATAGCTTGTTAACAGCCGAAAATGCTACAAAGGTTTCAGCTTTAAAACCATTTTTTGGATGCCAAGTTGATGAGATCTTCTTTGCTAGAACTGGATATACAGGTGAAGATGGTTATGAAATCATGATTCTAAATGATGATGTTGCAGACTTTTGGGATAAATTATTATCCAGTGGCGTTAAACCAATTGGCCTTGGAGCACGTGATACTTTACGTTTAGAAGCAGGCATGAATCTCTATGGTACAGATATGGATGAAACGATAAGTCCTCTATCTGCAGGTATGGCTTGGACAATCGCGTGGGAGCCATCAGAACGAGACTTTATTGGCCGAAAAGCGCTAGAAACATTAAAATCAGAAGGTATTAAACATAAACTAGTGGGGCTGATTTTAGAAGATAAAGGCGTATTACGTGGACATCAAAAAGTTGTCACAGAATTTGGAGATGGGGAAATCACAAGTGGATCTTTCTCACCGACTTTAGGCTTATCTATCGCATTAGCGCGAGTCCCCACAGAAGCAAAAGACAAGTGTCATGTGGAAATACGTGGAAAACATCTATCGGCCAAGATCGTAAAGCCCCAATTTGTCAGAAATGGAAAATCGGTGCTATAGATCTAGAAAAATAGTGACTTACAAAGTAGTACCGTTTCACTTTTTTAAAATATTTGTAAAACTTTAACAAAAAACTTACTAACAGACTTTATCAAAAATTATAGGAGAAATATTATGAGCAATGAAAATCCAAGTGATCTTAAATATACCAATACTCACGAGTGGGTTAGAGACAATGGTGATGGCACAGTAACTATCGGAATTACCGAGCATGCTCAAGACTTATTAGGCGATGTAGTTTTCGTCGAGTTACCAGAACTTGAGTCAAGCTTAACAGCAGAAGAGAACTGTGGCGTCATAGAGTCCGTTAAAGCAGCATCTGATATGTATGCACCGTTAGAAGGTGAGGTTACAGAAGTAAATGAAGAATTAGATGGCGAGCCTGAGTTAATCAATACTGCACCATTTGGAGAAGGATGGATTTTTTCTATGAAACTAAAATCAATGGCTGATCTTGAAGAACTTATGGATGCTGATGCTTATGAGGCTTTCTGCCAAGAGTAATTGGTGGCTAGCAAGACAGAATCCGTATTTTTTTAAATCGTAATTAGCTTACATTAGCTTCCTAAACCACTAAATAAGATTAAAACTATGAAGAATCTACCTCTTAATCAATTAGATCAACACGATGAATTTATCTCACGTCACATCGGTCTTGGCGCTGAAGATATTGATGCAATGACAAGTGAAATTCAGGTGAGCTCACTTGATGAATTAATTGATAAAACCGTTCCTGAAAGTATTCGCATTCGCGAACCTTTAGCTTTAGATGATAGTTGCTCTGAGCAAGAAGCATTAGAAACATTGAGAGCAATTGCTGATAAAAATACGGTAAACACTTCATATATTGGTTTAGGTTATTACGATACTTTAGTGCCATCAGTAATAAAAAGAAATGTACTTGAAAATCCAGGTTGGTATACGGCTTACACGCCATACCAAGCTGAAATATCTCAAGGTCGTTTAGAAGGGCTACTTAACTTTCAACAAATGATCATGGACTTAACAGCGATGGATATGGCGAATGCTTCATTGCTTGATGAAGCCACTGCCGCTGCAGAAGCGATGGCTTTATGTAAACGCTCAAATCGTTTGAAAACTGATAAGTTCTTCATTGATAACGGAGTATTTCCTCAAACCATTGAGGTAATTAAGACACGTGCCCAATACTTTGGTTTTGAATTGATATTTGGTGATGCTAAAACTGAGCTGAGTGAACACGAAGTGTTCGGTGTATTAGTACAATATCCAAGTGCTGATGGCTCTATTCTTGATATCGAACCGATTATCGCCCAAGCACATGAGCAAAAAGCATTAGTCAGTGTAAGCACTGACTTAATGTCTTTAATTAAATTAAAGCCACCTGGTGAAATGGGTGCAGATATTGTTTTAGGTAACTCACAACGCTTTGGTGTGCCAATGGGCTTTGGTGGTCCTCATGCTGCTTTTTTTGCTGTTACTGATAAATTAAAACGCTCTGTTCCAGGTAGAGTGATTGGCGTTTCAATTGATAGTCGTGGCAACAATGCTTTACGTATGGCAATGCAAACACGCGAACAGCATATTCGTCGTGATAAAGCGACATCAAATATTTGTACTGCCCAGGCATTGTTAGCCAATATGGCGGGTTTTTATGCTGTTTATCATGGCGCTACAGGATTAAGTACTATTGCTAGTCGTATACATCGATTTGCTAATATATTTGCATTAGCGGTAACACAGGCTAAAAACTCAAACATTAAAAATATCATTAATGATTCTTGGTTTGATACTTTGACACTTGATGTGGGAGATCAACAGCAAGCTATAAATCTGTCTGCATTAGACAAAGGAATTAACTTAGGTTTATTAGATTCAGATAAAATAAGAATCAGCTTTGATGAAGCTAAAACTGTAGCCGATTTAACTGATTTGTTTAACGTTTTCTTTGGCAATGAGCATGGTCTAAATATTGAAACCCTTGATGCTGAGGTTGTTGCTTCTGATAGTTTAAGTGGTATTCCAAATGCAAATATTCGTGAATCTGAATTTCTGACTCATGAAGTTTTCAAAAAGTATCACACTGAAACTGAAATGATGCGCTATTTAAAGCGTCTAGAAAATAAAGATTTATCATTAGTTCATGCAATGATTCCATTAGGGTCATGCACCATGAAGTTAAATGCCGCCAGTGAATTAATGCCATTAAGTTGGACTGAATTTTCAAGTATTCACCCCTTTGCACCACAAGATCAAACGGTTGGTTATCAAGAGATGATTGATCAGTTAGCCGAATGGTTGGCTGAAGTGACAGGTTATGATGCAGTATCACTGCAACCTAACTCAGGTGCTCAAGGAGAATATGCAGGTCTGGTCGCTATTAACCGATACAATAAGAGCATCGGCCAAAGACACAGAAATATCTGTTTAACACCTACTTCAGCTCACGGTACGAATCCTGCTTCTGCGGCTATGGCGCGGATGAAAATTGTCTTAGTAGATTGTGATAAAGATGGCAATATCGATATCGATGACCTCAGAGAAAAAGCGAATCTGCATAAAGATAACCTAGCTTGTATCATGGTTACCTATCCATCAACACATGGTGTATTCGAAGATGGAATTGTCGAACTGTGTGAAATAGTTCATGAATGCGGTGGTCAGGTATATTTAGATGGAGCCAATCTTAATGCTCAGAAAGGGCTATCAAAACCAGGCGTATTCGGATCTGATGTTTCTCATCTAAACCTACATAAAACATTCGCCATTCCACATGGTGGTGGTGGACCAGGAGTAGGACCAATAGGTGTTCGATCACATTTAGCTCCTTTTTTACCGGGTCATGTTAACAATACTAACGTTGAAAATAATACTCATGCGGTTTCGGCAGCCCCATTTGGTAGTGCATCGATTTTAACAATTTCATGGATGTATATGAAAATGTTAGGCGCTAAAGGGAATACTGATGTGAGTCGAATCGCCATCCTCAGTGCCAATTACATTGCTAAACGTCTGAGTGATGACTATCCTATTTTATATCGTGGTGAAAATGGTTATGTGGCTCATGAGTGTATTATCGATATTCGCCCAATTAAAGATGCCTCAGGAATTAGTGAAGAAGATATTGCTAAGCGCTTGATGGATTATGGATTCCATGCGCCTACGATGTCATTCCCAGTAGCAGGGACCTTAATGATTGAGCCTACTGAATCTGAATCAAAATATGAGTTAGATCGATTCTGTGATGCGATGATTGAAATTAAATCAGAGATAAACAAAGTACAGCAAGGTGAGTGGCCGCTTGATAATAACCCTTTAGTCAATGCGCCTCATACAATTGCAGATATTACTGAAGATTGGAATAGACCCTATGATCAGCATCTTGCCGTTATGCCAAAGGGAGTCATTCCAACAAGCAAATACTGGCCTTCTGTCAATCGTGTAGATAACGTTCATGGTGATAGAAATTTAGTGTGTTCTTGTCCTCCGATTGAAAGTTACAGGTAATAATGATGGCAGGTAGTGGCAATACAGGTATCACACGTTGGAAAAAAGCGCTGGCATTTACCTGGCTCGGTCTAAAAGCTACCTATAAACACGAAGAAGCCTTTCGACAAGAAGTGTTTGTTCTTGCTTTAGCAATTCCCTTAGCCTTATGGCTGGGGGAATCATCCGTAGAAATAGTGTTGATGATTGGCAGTGTCGTATTATTATTGATTGTAGAACTCCTTAATTCCGCAATAGAGGCTATAGTTGATCGTTTTGGTGGTGAGATTCACGAGTTGTCTGGCAGAGCAAAAGATATGGGCTCTGCTGCTGTTTTCTTAACCATGCTCAATGCAATTATGATTTGGTTGTTTTTAATTTTAAACTGAAGGGTATTCTTAAATAATGGTTTCATCAGATCTAATGCAAAGACAAGCATAAAACACATCAAAAAGGTGGGGGTGTCACATTTATTAGTGTTCAGCCCTTTATTTATAGAGGTCTTTAACTCAAATGCTTATTTTGTACTAGTCTTTAGCTAATACGTTAATAAACGATAAAGGTAAACCCCCGTGACCAGAATCGCTTTTGTTTTATTTTTTGCTTTCTTTTTAGCCTCATGTTCACACTCCGCACGACATGAGCACGCTAACTATACATCCCATGCTAAGTCTAATGTTGTATATCAATCGAACTATGATCCTTACTACTCAGGATATTATTCACCAAGGTTTTATGGCTCAAGATATTATGGCTCAAAGTATTATGCCCCAATTCATTATGGCTATGATCCATTTATAAATCGCTACCCTTATCGTAATCCGAAATATTACAATTCTCGTAAATATCATAAAAGTAGACATAAACATAAAGGAAGGCATCGGCATAATGTCAAGCGCCACCATCCTAGAAACAAGGTTAAACATTCGGACAGAGTGAGGCACCATAACCGTGTTAAAAACAATAATAGGGTTAAGTCTCATAATCGATCGCATGGAAATAATCCCACCCGAATAAAAAGTAACCGTGTTAACACTAATCGAGTCAAGCATGAGAGAACTAGAAACAATCGAGTTAGACACACTAATAAGTCACGTAACAAAAGCCAAAGAGAAGCTATCAGGTCAAATTCTTTACGTGTGAAAAATAGGTTTAGAGCATCGGGAAATCGTAACGGTAGACGTTGGAAAAGACACTAATCGATTGCTTACAAATTACTCAGAAATTACTTAGATATATTACGACTACGATCAGTAATACATATACCGTTACAAAAAGTAGGGGGGTGTCATTTTATTCTTTGTAAAGCTTTGGATTAAATGTATCTCTAAGAAAATCACCTAAAAGATTGATCACAATGACTAATATGATCAAGAAGCCACCGGGGATTAAGGTTATCCACCACGAGCCAGAGAATAGATATTGTTTACCTGTGCTGATTAACGAACCTAAGCTTGGTTCTGTCACAGGCATACCTAGTCCAAGAAAAGATAAGCTGGCTTCGGTTATAATGGCATTAGCAATTTGTACGGTTGAAATAACAAAAATGGGGGATAGGCAGTTTGGTAAGATATGTTTAAACATGATACGTATCGAGCTAAATCCCATGACTTTAGCGGCATCTACGTATTCCTTTTCTTTTTCTGCTAACACGCTGGATCTTACGGTTCTAGCTATTTGAGGCCATTCAGCAAGACCAATAATCAAAATGAGTATTACCATAGCCCACTGATTAAAAGCAGCGCTACCAAAAGCACTTTGTACAATCGCAAGAATAATGATTGCAACCATTAAGGTTGAAAATGAAAGTTGCACATCTGCAATTCGCATTAGAATATTATCTGTCCTACCGCCAACATAACCAGAAATTAAGCCAATGGTAATTCCAATGACGGCTTGCAACAGAACAGCCAAAATTCCAATCATTAAGGATACTCGCATCCCATAAAGAATCGTGCTCCACAAGTCACGACCTTGATCATCTGTACCTAATAAAAAGCGTTCATCCGCACCGTCTTGCCAAACGGGTGGCAACTCAGAATCCATGATATCGAGTATTTGTAAATTATAAGGATCAAAAGGTGCTATCAATGGTGAGAAGGCTGCAAGAATGACCAGTATCAAAAATACGATACTGCTAAAAATAGCTAATTTGTCACGCTTATAATGATAGAAAAAATCTGATGCCATAAAGCGTTGTAATGTAGATTTAGGTTTTAGTTCGGCGGTAGTTGCAGTGGCTTTGATGGTATTCATTATTTACTTTTACCTAATAAGTTTACCGTTGGATTGATGACACCATAGAGCAAATCAACCAAGGTATTCACCACAACAAAAAGAAAACCAACAAACATTATGTAAGCCACAATCAATGGAATATCGGAGCGGTTAACCGCTTCGAGAAACATAAAGCCCATCCCAGGCCATTGAAAAACA
>CALFUP010000102.1 GCA_937929875.1 uncultured Cocleimonas sp.
TTCACCGTCAGCTAGTAGCTGTGGTGGCTGTGCGCCAGCTTCCCACCAAACAACGCTATCTTTGATAGTATCTAGCTTAGCGAAAGCACGATCAACACCAGCTGGAGTTGCTAGTACATCGTATACTTCAGCAGCAGCTACGCCGTCAGCCATTAGAGCAAACTCAAGGTTTACTTTAGCGCCTTTACGAAGACCACGCTTACCAGGGAATTTCTTTAGGTCAAAGAAATCTGCCATTTTCTTAGGGCCATCAGCCATCTTAGACTTGTCATAAGCAAAGATAGTTGACCAAACGATGTTAGCTACTGCACATTCATAAAGAGTTCCTTTGATGAAATCTTCAGTAGCAGGTGTGCCGTCAGCGCCTTTAGGCAATGAAGCATGATCGATTGTCTCAAGAAGACCTTCGTCACAAGCACGGATAGCGTCTGACAATTCTACGTCAACGATGTCCCAGCTTACGTTTCCAGCTTCAACCTGAGCTTTTATCTCAGCAATACCACCATTGTAGTCTTCTGACTTGATCGAGTTACCAGTCTCAGCAACCCAAGGCTTATGATAAGCTTCAACTTGTGACTTAGTGTAAGCACCACCCCAAGAAACGACAGTGATATCACCAGCGCTTGCTGCAGTAGAAACGATTAAACCAGCCGCTAAGATGCTGGCCGTAAGAGTTTTTAATTTCATTTTATGCTCCTTATTGTGCGCTCTGTAAGTTCAGAACACTTACTTTATCCTGTCTATTGGAGACAGCTCAACTAAAACGAAAGCCACTTAGATAGGGCTCCCTCTATTATGTTGTTAGGCAACGAAGTCGAGTGCTTTACAATCGCCAACAGCCCAGCCAACAGTAACAGTTTGATCTTTTTGTAAGGGTCTTAGCTCACCACGGTTTCTCACTTTGGCGATAAAATCCTTATTTCCAGCTACAGTCATTACAATCCTTAAGTGATCCCCTAAGTACAGGATTTCACTGATTCTACCCGTCAGCGTATTGTCCATCGCAACTTCAGGCTCTACCTCAACACGTTCGGGGCGTAAGGAAATCGTCGTTTGATCGCCAACAGCCGATACATTAACTACTTCTGATTTTACCCTAGTGCCATCACCTAACAACACTTCACAGACTTTGCCATCCATAGACGTGACTTTTCCAGAAAGTTTGTTATTTTCACCAATAAACTGAGCCACAAATGAGTTCTGCGGTCTTTCATAAAGCTCGTCTGGCGGAGAAAGTTGTTGGATCCGACCGTCTTCAAATACTGCTACGCGATCAGACATTGTTAATGCTTCAGTCTGGTCATGCGTTACGTAAACGACGGTGACACCCAAGTTTTCATGAATGTGTTTGATCTCATACTGCATTTGCTCACGCAGCTGCTTATCAAGTGCGCCTAGGGGCTCATCCATCAAGATTAAATCAGGTTCAAACACTAAGGCACGAGCGACCGCAACACGTTGCTGCTGTCCACCGGATAGTTGCGCAGGTCGACGATTACCAAATGCACCAAGCTCTACCATATCAAGTGCGTGTTTTACTTTTTTGTCGATATCTGCACCGCTGATACCACGGACTTTTAGTGGAAAAGCTAGGTTTTCAGCAACAGACATGTGAGGAAATAAGGCGTAGTTTTGAAATACCATACCAATACCGCGCTTGTTCGGCGGTACCGAGTTAATTCCTTTATCGTTGAGATAGATCTCGCCATTGGTAGCCGGTTCAAAACCCGCTAACATCATTAGGCAGGTTGATTTACCTGAGCCAGATGGGCCGAGCATCGTCAGGAACTCGCCAGGTGCGATGTCTAAGTTCAGATCTTTAACCACCATGATTTCACCATCATAGCTTTTCTGGACTTTTTCGAAGCGTACCGCTGCTCCTGTACTATTACTCATTTGATGGGTATTCCTTTTAAGTTGGTATTTTGGAGCAGCAAACACTAATGAGAGCACAAGAGGAATGACAGCTTCGAGAACTACATACTTAAAAGTGCTATTTAGTAAATGATGAATCCTCGACTCTAAATCCATTCCTCAGCCACATAAACCCAGTGTTTTAGGATTAATAAATAGCTCGAAATAAAACAAGTAACCAGAAGGCTGGAACTATGCTACTTAGATAACCTATAGGGTAGGGGATCGCTAGCATTGCTCTGTCTTCTACAATGTTATTAAACGTGGTCTATCTTATGTTGATGGTAATAATATCATCGTTAGATTTTTTATCCTAAGGAATAATTGTTTCATTAAATGAAATTTTCAAGAAAGCCCTACCTGCTGTGGTGTCGTTGTCCATGCGTATGCAGAACCATCAACTTCCTTTAATGCATGCCCTAACGATTTAAGCTTTGCCCAAAGCTGAACAGTAGCCATCATCATAAGCTGCGTTCCACTGTTTGTATTTATCTCCAAACCGGATGATTGCCAGATCACACTTTTCAATTGAGTTCTTTATCCGGATAGCATTAATTCTTGAGGACTTATGGTCACGCCAGAAGGATTTAGCTTCCCCACCCAGAAGGTCACCTGCTGCATCGCTGGCCTCATGGTTGGTCACTGCCGATGAAAATGAAATATCCAGTCTCAGTTTTTTACAACCTTCAATAATTTGAGTTCTTCAGTCTGAGTGAGTCTCACCTGAAAGATAAACATTTAGCTTCATGTTTCACCCCTAATCAATAATCGTATTTTCTATATATTCATATAAAAAGCCCCCCGACTAGGCCGGAGGCTTTTTAACGATTTGCGTTATGCTCTGTCTACTTACTTCGAGCGGATATGATAAATTACGCCACCCAAGATAGCTCCGATAACCCATGCATAGCCTGCAAGGTCGCTAAGGAAAGGTACCCAAACGGTAGCAACAGAGAAAATGGCCGCAATGCCAAAGGCCACTAGCGCATGCTCATTCCAGCCGTTTCCGTAGCGATACTCACCGCCTTCCATGTTGTACAAATCATCACGATTCAAGTTTTGCTTGCGTAATAAGTAGTAGTCAACAATCAAGATGCCGTAGAGTGGTGCAAGCGTTGCACCCAGTGTATTAACAAAACCACCGATACCAAACTCGCTAATAAAGCTCGTCCACAAACCACCAATAACCAATGCAAAAGCAGAGGTGATTAAGCCTGCTGTACGAAAGCTGATCTTCTCAGGATTTAAGTTGGCTATACCGTTGACCGCAGGGATAAAGTTGGCAACCAGATTGATACCCACAGTCGCAGCAAAGAAAGTAATCGCAGCAATAACAGCCAACAAAACGCTATCCGTTTTTTCAACGATTTCAGTTGGGTTGGTAATGGCTTCGCCATATACAACCGCCGCACCCGCAGTGGTTAATAAGGCCAACGCAGAGAATATAATCATATTCAACGGTAGGCCTGCAAAATTCCCCATCGTCATGGCTTTTTTGTCTTTGGCGTATCGTGAGAAATCACTGAAGTTGATCATCACAGCAGCAAAGTAGGCGACCATGGTGCCAACGATTGCAACAAAGCCTTTGAATTCTGTTGCCCAAGTTCCGTCAGGATTAGCAAAGATTGTTTGTGCTTCTGACCATAACTTACCGTCTGATTTTGACCATAAAACAACTAACAGCCCAATCATTACTAAGTAGACAAAAGGCCCCGCAATATTTAAAAAGGACTCGACCCAATTCATACCACGCCAAAAAATGACTATATGAAACGCCCACACCACAAAGAACGAAAACCAATCAATCATTGTTAGACCTAACATCTCTTCGCCACCACTCATGCCAGTGATTGAGCGAATCAATAAAGCCACTGCCGTTGAGGCAAAGTAGACCTGAACGCCGTACCAGAAAATCGCGACGACTGCGCGCAACACACTGGGTAGCTTAGCGCCTTTGGTTCCCATACTCGCTCGAGCGAAAACAGGGTAGGGGATACCGTATTTTTCACCTGCAGCCCCCGATAGATTTACCAAAAACATCACGAATAAACTAGCAGTTATCAGTGCGGCGAAAGCCGTCCAGCCGCTCACACCGAAAGAGATAAACAGCGAGGCAACTAATGAATAGCCGAACAACGATTGAATATCATTAGCCCAGACATTGAAGATAGCGAATGAGCCCCAGCTCTTCTCCTCCTTCGTAACCGGATTGAGCGTATTGCTTTGGTGGTTTAAATTTTGAGAGTTTGTATTATCCATAAAGTGACTCCTTGTTTGGATTTGCTTAACATTAATGGTTAATTTCAGGCGTTAGCTGAGTGGTTATGATTTTTCAAATAATGAGCTGACCGAATCATCGCGATTAATACGTAAAATCGTCTTTGCCAGAAGACTTGCAACAGAAAGTTGGCGGATTTTTTTGCACTTTTGCGCCTTGTCACTTAATGGAATGGTATCGGTAACCACAATCTCATCAATCATAGATCCTTCGATATTCTCAACAGCCTTACCCGAGAACACCGGATGGGTTGCATAAGCACAAACACTGAGTGCGCCTCGCTCTTTCAACGCTGAAGCAGCATTACAAAGCGTACCGCCTGTATCGATCAGATCATCGATCAGCACACAGTGTCGTCCCTTCACCTCTCCAATTATATTCATCACCTCAGCTTTATTGGCCTCAGGTCGACGTTTATCGATAATCGCCAGATCAACATTGCCCAATGCCTTGGATAAGGCCCTGGCTCTCACCACTCCACCAACATCAGGAGACACGACAATCAGGTTATCCAAATTTTTAGACAACACATCATCTTGCAGAACGCCAGAGGCATAAATATTATCGACCGGAACATCAAAGTAGCCTTGAACCTGATCCGCATGCAGATCAATGGTCAATACCCTATCCACATGGGCCGTTGCGACCATATCCGCGACCAACTTAGCCGAAATGGGCACCCGCCGGGAGCGCACTCGCCGATCCTGTCGAGCGTAGCCGTAATAGGGAATAACTGCGGTAATTCGCCCGGCTGATGCGCGATACAATGCATCACTCATAATCAGCATTTCCATCAGATTATCGTTGGTTGGGGAACAGGTGGGCTGAAGGATAAAGACATCGCGACCACGAACATTTTCCATTATCTCAACGTGGGCTTCGCCATCGCTGAAACGGCCGGCTTTAACTTCGCCAAGGGAAATCCCAAGATGATGGACGACTTTACTGGCAAGTTCCGGGTTAGCATTACCCGTAAACACCATCATTGTATCATTAGACATGATTTTCTCCGATTGCAGGTTGTCAACGTTGCGTCATCAATCGTTGTCCGTACAAATTTGTGCATTCATTACTCTTCAGAAGGGTTGTTTTCTAACACATGCGCACTACGCGTTGGCCAACTCATGTAATAGCTGATCTGAAGTTTAGGATCGATTTTCTCAAGTTCTTTTTCCTGTACCTGTGCCTTAAGCTCAGTACCATCATTCGCCTCAAGAAACAGGGTCACAACCGAACCAATAAACTCCTCCGAAATCAGATTACACTCAACGCAATTGTCAGCATCAGAACGCTCAACTGAAATGGTCACCAGATCTGCGGACACCGAAAAGCTGATTGGGTCTGAGACTTGGAATGTGCGATCTTCTGGATTTGGAACACTGAAGTCACCACTCGGTGTTTTCACCACCAGAGTATCAGTTTGGACATTTTGAACAGTGCCCGACAATATATTATTCCTACCCACAAACTCCGCGACAAAACGGTTTTTGGGGGTGCGGTAAATCTCCCGCGGAGACCCTACCTGCTGAATATTCCCCTCACCCATGATCACGACTCTGTCAGCCATCGCAAAGGCTTCAGACTGTGAGTGTGTGACATACACAAACGTAATACCAAGCTCACGTTGCAGCTTCGTCAGTACACCCTGCATGCGAATCACTAGATGAGCATCCAGTGCCGATAAGGGCTCATCAAGCAGTAGTATTTTAGGCTCAGTAACCAAGGCTCTAGCCAGTGCTACACGTTGTCTTTGTCCGCCTGAGAGTTGAGACACGTCTCGTTCAATGAACTCACCCATGCCTAGACGTTCTAGCCACTTGGTGGCTTTTTCTCGCCTGACATCGGCGTCAAAGCCGCGCATCTTTAAACCGAACTCCACGTTTTCTCGAGCGTTCAAAAATGGAAATAGCGCTAGTGACTGCCACACCAACGGTGTTTCACGTTCATGAGGTTTGACCTCATTCATTAGCTCGCCGTCTAACCTGATTTCTCCCTCACTGGGTGTTTCAAGGCCAGCCAAAAGCCGTAGCGTTGTCGTCTTTCCGCAGCCTGATGGCCCCATGAATGCGACAAATTCGCCTTCATAAATATCAAGATCCATCCGCTTGACAGCAATAAAATTACCGAAGCGTTTGACGACGTCCCTAAATTTCACTAGTGGTTCAGTCACGATGCCTTCCCATTCTTTTGATTTTTCATAAAGATAATCTGCGCAATAACGACCAACGTAATAGAGGTCAGGAAAACGAATGTCCCGATAGCGTTGACTCTAGGGTCAATGTTGCCCTGAACAATTTCAAGGATGACCACAGGAACCGTCTTGTTCAGCCCTGAAACAAACCAGGCGACAGCAAACTCATCAAAAGAAACCGCAGCCGTTAGGCAGAGTGAAGAAATAATGGCAGGGCGAGTAAATGGAATCACCACTTCTCGCATTGCGCCCCATTCGGACGCACCGAGATTCCAAGCGGCAGCTTCCAAACTGGAATCCATTTGACTGAGGCGTAATCGAATAATCGCCATCGCAAACGGCATACACAATACTGAGTGAGCGATGATGATCGATAATACTGATCCAGAAAGCCCAATTTTAGATAACCATGCGAGCATTGCTAACGCCATGATGATCAAAGGTATGGTCGGTGGCAGTAAGGCTAAAGCCAGATAAGGGCCCTTAAAGCGGAAGTTGTATCGATAGTCTGAGTAAGCCGTGCAAAATCCAATAGCGGTGGCGATAACAGCCGATACAACTGCAACGAAGAGGCTATTGAGTGCGGCAGTCAGCATATCGGGGTCGTTCAAAACCAACTCATACCAATGAAACGTAAAGTCCCCTAATGGAATACTTGGAAATCGATCGGAATTAAAGGAGAAAACAACACTCGTTACAATCGGCGCAAACACAAAAATGAATAATGCGACGAGATAAGCTTTCAGAGTAAAGCTAATGGCAGCGTCTTTAATCATGATGCTGGCTTCCGGTAGGCAAATCGTATGGCAAGAAAAGCCATCACAAATAAGGTCGTCATCATACAAATAGCGACGACTGCGGCACGTGGCCATTGCTGTCCAGATTTAGTTGTGTCGATGATCAGTATTGATAATGTTGGGGGTGACGAGCCGCCTAAATAATACGGGCTGACAAAATCTCCAAACGATAAAATAAAACAAAACAGCGCACCTACCACTAAGCCAATCTTTGCCAATGGAATGATCACAGCATAAATGGTTCTAATTCTGCCACATCCTAGGTTGTGAGCCGCTTCGATTAGGTTTTTATCTATCTGACTTAATGAGAGTGTTTGCAGTATCACCAGCAAAGGTAGTACTAACGTCATGAAGCCCACCATGGTGCCAAACGGGGTGTTGAGCATTTTGAAAGGCCCAAGGCCGACATTCCCTAATATTGAGTTGACGATTCCGGACTCTGCAAGGATGACGTACCACGAAAACGTACGCACCAAGTAACTGGTGAAGAAGGGCACGATAAGAAAGAACACCGCCCAGCGTCTGACGTTGTCTGACACTTTAAAGGCGAGTGCATAGGAGGCTGGAAACGCGATCAGGGTGGCAACGACTGTTGCCAGTGAAGCCATCCCGAAGGTGTATAAATAGCTGCTCCAAAAATAATCTTTGGAGAACATTCGGGCCCAATTCGCGAGATCAAATGTCTCGACCATGCGGTAATTCTTCACCAAGAAAAAAGACATGGCGATTAGAAAGAGCAGGGGGCCAACGAAAAACAGCAGCTGCCACACAATAATGGGCAGCCGCCATGCCAGCGCATAACTATCTATCCGACGTTTTTTTATAAGTTGACTCATTTAAGCGTTTTTGTAGTCCGACCAGAAGTCGTTCCAATCTTCCAAACTTTGTTGAACTGGAACATCGCGATAGTGAATACGGCCTTCATTAATCAGATGTATCGGCTCATTAGGTTCACCTACAATCTGGCCACTACGCTTAGCTTCCTTCGGGTTTTTCTCGTTAAGTAATGCTCGTCCACCCTTAGTTACACAAAATGCTGGGTAAGCAGCCATTTCAGTTGATCGTAACTGACCTTCAGGCGTTAGCATGTGCTGGATAAACTTCTTAACTTCTGCAGCCTTTTCGCTACCTTTACCTATTGAGTAAGACTCAGTAAATTGGATTCCACCTTCTTTGGGTATAACAGAGGCAACCGATGCGCCGTCTCTTTCAAGTGCGCCTGTGATCCAATCACCGATACCACACATGGCTTGCATTTCACCGTTTTTCAGTGAGTTAAACGTTCCGCCGTAGTCAAAGAAACCGCCCACTTGAGGTCGTAATGACATCGCTGTTTCTTGAACTTGTTTCCAAGCTGCTTCGTCTAAATCCCACAAATTAGCGCCGTTGCCATCGTGTAAGCTCAACATACCTAGGTTAGGCAAGTGCCAGTCAAAGTGACCCACTTTGCCTTTTAGCTCAGGCTTCCAGAAGCTTTTATAACTCATGGCGTCTTCAGCAGACATGGCTTTAGTGTTGTAAGAAACGCCGAGGTGACCAAAACGAACCATCACAGAGAAAAGCTTGTCGTCTTTCCAGTGGCCAGGGAATTTTTTGAAGTCTTCATGCAGCATGTCGTCAAAGTTATAATCGGCAGCATCCAGCTCTTCAATATAGCCTGCTTCATTGAGCTGCATGACGAATTCAGCATCCGACAAGATTAGGTCATAAGTTCCCGGTGGCGACTGAGAGATCAGCGCCAACATGTTATCGCCGCCTGAGTAATACTTTTTGTTGAATTTGACGTTATTGGCTTCTTCATAAGCCCCAACAACATCCGACTCACCGTGACCGTACCAAGCCAGCATGTTGATTTCTACTGGTGCTGCCCGAGCTTTATTACTCGTTAAGATCATCGGCATTGCCAATGCGCCTGCAACAGCGGTCGAGCTCTTCATAAACGTTCTTTTCGAGTGATCGATTTTCTTGGTCATTTTGGGCATCCTCCATTATTTAATTGGGTGTTTCGCTGTGTTTCTAACAGTATTGAGATTAAGCGCGATCTGGCCTGTCCAGATCCGGGAAGCAATGCTCGGGCTGGAAGGTTTTGAAACTCTCTAATGTCTGTGAATTACATTGTGCTTGAATTTCTGATCCCGGAACGACACAAGAAACCATTTTGTACTTGTCGTACATTGCTTTAGTAGCGTCATTGTCTTCGATACAAACAACGGCGACTCCGGCAACAACACCCCCCTGGCGCTCAACAAGTTCAATACCCGCTTTCATGGTTCCACCCGTTTCAATCCATTGGTCAACCAGCAATACGCGTGTGCCCTTGGCAAATGCAGGTTTGCGCATTTCCATGTGTTGAGTTTGGCCAGAGTAGTTATTCATTGGCACAACATCAAATTCCACTGGGATCTTACCGCTCTTGCGAATGGTCAGAAAACCTGTACGCAGGCGAGTTGCTAAGCCTGCGCCAAGTACGAAACCCGCTGCATCTAACCCAGCGACAACATCTATTTCGCCTTCTCCGAAGGGTTCCACTAAATCATCCAGCATGGCGTGAAAGGATTCTGCATTTACATAAGCAGCAGAAGGATCCAGCCAAGCGAATTTTTCACCACGGGTACGCGGTGCCATCAATTTTAAATACCGGCGGTTGTCGCGATCATCAGTTGTCTGCGTCATAGTGTTTATACTCGTTCCAATAATTTTTTAAGTCGGTTACGGTCAATATTGTAAAAATCACCGTCCAGATTGATGCCCGTTGCTACCAAGCATGTATCGATTAGGTCAGCGTAGCTGTCTATATTCTCTGGCGTAATGCCAGATGCCAGCCCTAAGGTTGAGGAGCCGAGGCTATCGCGGAAAACACGGGCTTTATCGGTGCCTGTCTCAATGCCTGTGGCAGAACCGGACGTCATGACCACATCCATCCAACGTTTGGCGATTTCTGCACTACGTGCAAAGTCAGCCTCTTTAACAGCGCGTTGTTTTTTGAATGCGGTACCACCAAAATACAGTCCATCCCAGCCGCAGTTTCGTTTTACTTCAAGAATTTCTGCGGCTTCAGTCTGTTTATCAATATCGGCGGATTCGTCAATGCGGGCGTCATCGGCCCAGTAGCCATCAATACGACAGCCATCAGCCTCAAGCTCAGCAAGAATCGGGAAAGCATCCTTGCCAGTGACGGCTAGAAAATTAATACCCATCCACACGTCCGGAAATTGCTCTCTCACCTCACGGATAATCGGTAGGAATTTTGTCACTTCAAAATCATGATTGATCAGGAAGACACCGGAGCATTTTTCTTCTATGGCAATAGCCACATTTTGAACAGCCTGTTCCGTGGTTAGCACATGAATCACCGGAAACACCGCGACCTTGCCATTTGGGGAAAACTGTTGTTGAAATTCCGCTCTTTCCATAATTTAGTGGTGCTAGCTTGGTTAACAGAACATTAACCCTACAAAAAAAAACGGTGCTGGTAAAAAGGATTTTTTTGAGTCACGAATTCTGTTTTTCCTAATTTATGAGTTACAATCTATTTATTTCCTGCTCTCCAAGTGACCAAAGCATTATGAATGAAGGACTTAGATCTAAAAAATTGCCCCAGCGTAACCCTGAAGTGTCACTAAAACAGTTGAGATACTTCGTAGCTGTGGCTGAAACAGGTCAGATCCAAGCTGCGGCCAAACGTGTCAATATTAGTGCCTCAGCAGTGACAGACTCGATCAAGTCACTTGAGGCTAGTCTGGGAAACCGCCTACTACAGCGTCATCATAAAGGCATGACACTGACCCATGAGGGGCAGCAATTTCTCGGTCACGCGTCAGCAATTCTCAACCAGGTCGATCAAGCGCTTAATTTATATAAATACCCCGCTGTTGCTATTAGCGACAAACTAACGGTTGTAACCACGGTATCGGTAATGGGGTATTTTTTACCAACACCGATCAGTCGCTTCATGAATTCTCACCCAAATGTTGATATAAAGCTGGCAGAACACAGCCGTACACAGCTTGAAGCTGCAATCCTTAACGGTGAAGCCGATATCGGGATTGCGATCACCTCTAATGTTAATGAAGATGATCGCTTTAGCACCGAAACGCTGTTTCAGTCGGGTCGCAGTTTGTGGTGTTCCGCCACGCATCCTTTTGCAAAGCTGGATGAGGTTTCGTTGCAGCAGATCTGTGAGCAACCTTATATTCAATTGAATCTGGACGAAGCCGAGCGTAATACACATGAGATATGGGATAAATATAAGCTCAAGCCCGAAAGAATCATCCACACCGCTTCTGTGGAAGGTGTGCGCAGCTTGGTGGCCAACGAGCAAGGCCTGACGATACTCTCTGGCCTGTTGTTTAGATCCTGGTCACTTGATGGAGGTCAGTTACAGTCAAGACCTGTGGTTGAAATGGTTCCGTCAATGAATGTTGGATTACTTTGGCGTCGTGACCGAGAAACTCGACCAGCATTACAGTCTTTCATCGACTTCTTCAAACAAGAGTTCGGCCTCGATAAGCCACAAATATAGTGACGTATTTCATAGCCCTATACGGCAAGCTTTCCCGCCAACGCATCATCAATCGCTTTTCGACCAAAGTGCAAACCACACTCATAACTGCCAAATAAGAAATTGGT
>CALFUP010000103.1 GCA_937929875.1 uncultured Cocleimonas sp.
AGAGTTATGCTAGAGGCCTCTAGATAAAAGAACGTATAAACACTTTTGAGGAATGATTATGTTGAATTGGGAAGAAGTTTTAAGTTTGGCAAAAAATGGCAATGCCAAGCCAGACAAGCGTGTTGAGAAAACAGAAGAAGAGTGGAAGTCAGTGTTAAGCGATGAGTCGTTTGCAGTCACACGTCAGCACGGTACCGAGAGACCGAACAGTTCGGATATGTGCAGCCTATTCGAAGATGGTATTTATGCCTGTATCTGCTGTGATACCTTGCTATTTGATGCCTCTGAAAAGTTTGAGTCAGGCACGGGGTGGCCATCATTTACTCAGCCGATGACTAATAATGTGATCAATTATATTGCTGATACCTCGCACGGCATGACACGAGTTGAAACGACGTGTAGTACCTGCGATGCGCATCTAGGTCATGTTTTTCCTGACGGACCTCAACCCAGTGGATTACGCTTTTGTATGAATGCCGTGGCGCTGTCGAAAGTATCTAATTAATTGATAAAAAGTAGGGGGGTGTCAAAAGTAGGTGTCTAAACTGTACAAAACACCCCCCAACTTTGACACCCCCCCTACTTTTTAAGAATATCCGCTATTGTCGTAAGAGTAAGTTTTCAGGGTCATAAACAGCATCCATTTCAATGTGTGCTGTTCGTGTACCAACAGATGTATCAACAGTAACTTCTAAGTCTTGGGCGATTAGCGAAGGCTTATTAATGTAAGCAAACGCTAAACTTTTGCCCACACGATGACCGTATGCGCCACCTGTAGTTAAACCAATATGTTCGCCATTATGGTAAACGGCTTCGTTACCGAAACACTCGCCTGGCATATCATCATCAAACGCAAGATACGCTAATTCAATTTCATAGCCATTCTCTTTACGTTGCTTCATATTCTCACAACCAATGAAGTCTCGACTGGTATCAATAAAGCGATCCATGCCCGCCTCATAACCACTAATTTCTTCAGTGAACTCATTACCGTAAGCGCGATACATCTTTTCCATTCGCATCGAGTTAAACGCATAAGAACCGAAGTTTGTAATGCCAAATTCTTCACCTTTGCGCCACATCGAATCGTAAATTGATAACAGCTGGTAATAAGGCATGTGCAATTCGTAACCTAATTCACCTGCATATGAAACGCGAATAATCCTGATAATTGCACTATCTAACTGCACGTCTTTAGCACTTAACCAAGGGAAAGCAGCGTGAGATAGGTCTGCTTCCGTCATGGATTGCAAAACCTCTCTAGATTTTGGTCCTGTAATCAACATTGATGCTAAATCATCGGTTTTATTTTCGATTTTTACATCGAAGTCTGCTGCATTAGATTCCAGCCAATGTAAGTCTTTATGCTCTGAACCAATCGCAGATACAAGGTAGTAGTGATCTTCAGCTAAACGAGTAATCGACATTTCACTCATAATGCCACCATTAGGTGAGTGAAATAGACTCAGTGCTAAGCGTCCATCTTTAGCAGGCATTTTGTTACAGGATAATTTATCTACAAAGGCAAAAGCACCTGGGCCACTAATCTCGTATTTGGATGAGCCTGATAAATCGATAACACCCACTGATTCTTGAACCGCTTTACATTCTGCTGCAACGATATCGTGTGTTTCGTTATGTGACCAAGAAAGCGACTCTTTTCGTACGTTATCTGTTTGAAACCAGTGTGGTTTTTCATAACCTTGAACAACGCCGTGTACCGCGCCATGTTCTAATAGTCGTGCGTATAGGGGGCTGGTACGACAAGGTCGGCCGTGTGGTCGATTGATGTTAGGCGCTCCAACAGCATACATTTCTTCGTAAGATTCAATGGCTTTGATTGTGCAATATTTTTGATTTGCCCAGTCGCCAAAACGTCGAGTATCAAGTGGCGCCATATTGATTTCAGTTTGGCCGTGTACCATCCACTGAGCCATGTATTTTCCGACTCCACCTTGAGCAATACCAATACTGGCACCACAAAGATTCCAGAAGTTGGTTAAACCAGCCACTGGGCCAGCAAGTATATTGTCATCAGGTGTATGTGTGATTGGTCCGTTGACCACAGTCTTCACGCCGACTTCTTCAAATTTAGGAGTTAGCTCAAAACAACGTTCGAGGAAAGGCATCAAGCGATCTAATTCAGGTGCAAATAGCTCACGATCAAACGCCCAATCCATGCCATTAAGTGCCCATGGCTTCGCACCCCACATTTCATAAGGTCCAACCAGAAAACCTTGGCCCTCTTGTCGAATGTATGACGATGTGTAGGAATCTCTACAAACCGGTAACTCAAAATCTAACTTTTCAATGTCAGGATGATTTTCTGTTACCAGATATTGATGTTCAAGATTAACCAATGGAACATCTGTTCCTACCATTGCACCCACTTCGCGTGCAAAACAACCCCCAGCATTTACAACGTGCTCGGCGATGATAGTGCCGTTATTGGTAACCACTTCCCACTCTCCCGTCGGAAGATTATTGATTTCAATAACTTGAGTATTGCGATATACCTCGGCGCCTCTATCACGAGCCAATCGTGACAATGGCATTACCACTGATGTTGGATCAACGTGTCCATCATTAGGCGTACTAACAATAGTACGGGCTTTGCTGAAATCCATAAAAGGGTTCAGTTTTTCCGCTTCTTGTTTACTAATAATATTAAACTCAAAGCCAATATTTTTAGAGCGACTCTCAAGGTTTCTAAACCATTCTTCTTCCGTTTTTGTAAAGCCAACACGGATACTCCCCGTTTTGTGAAATACAGATTCTTCACCTGTTTCCTGAGGTAAAATTTCATCATAGAGCTTCATTGTATAGTCGTGGATTTGAGCGACAGTATGGTTTCCAATAAAGTTGGAACAAAGTCCAGCAGCATGCCAAGTCGACCCACTGGTTAATTCACCTTTTTCAACTAATGCAATATCAGTCCAACCCTCTTTGGTTAGATGATACATAAGGTTGACTCCTAAAGAGCCGCCTCCAACGATGACTACACGGGCATGACTTTTCATTTTATTTTCCTATACAAAATTATCTAAAATTCTTTCTGTGGTTGAGATGGTTTAAGAGGGGTTAAAGAGGGTTTCTACCTATTGCTTCACGGGATAAGTAGATGGGGAATTTTTCACGTACCTCCCTGTCTATGTCATCGCTAATATGATCTGGAAAGTAATTACCTAGAATCTCATTCTTTGTAGCCACTGCTTTATCTAGTAACACGGGTTTATTGCGCTCATTCCATTCATTTGGACTTAAACGATTGCCCATATCAGGGAAGAGATATTCAGTTTGCATGACTTCTATCGTTTGATCCGTACCAAGATAATGTCCTTTGTTATTGAGGCACACATCTTTAAGTACTTCAAAACTCAGGGTTTTCTCGTTTACTTCAATACCATGAGTAATACGCAATGCTGCACCAAGAACATCATTATCCAATAATAATGATTCAGGACACGTGCCTAACAAACTAGCGTACATTCCCGCAGATTCGTAAATAATATTTGCTCCTGCAGTTGCTGCACTAGCCGTTGTATACCCACGTTCTGCTCCTGCTTGAAAGTCCGGTAGTTTTGAATCAGTCATGCCACAGGCTGTACCCGTGGGTAAATCGTAATAAAGTCCCATTTGTGCACAAGCCGCAGATAAGATGGCTTGTTCTGGAGACCCTCCACTCATTGCGCCTGTGCGTAAGTCAGAAACAAACGGCCAAGTCCCCAAAATAGCAGGAGCGCCTGGTTTAATTGCATTTACATAAACAAGCCCACCTAAACATTCAGCCCATGCTTGCGAGACAGCACCTGCAAGACATGCAGGAGCAGTTGCACCCGATTGACCTGCTGACAATAACAGCACTGGCATACCGCCTTCGACAGCAACTTTAATACATCCTAGTGCCTCGTCGGTAAATTTCATTGGTGGAACAACATGGCAACAAGAGATACTAACGAATGGACGTTCACGCCATTTATCCTCTCCACCCGCCATGATCTGTAGCATCTTTAGGGTATCTTCAAGATGTTCAACTTCAGTCCAGCTAGCACCTACGTGTTTGGTTGTACCCATAACTGCGTTGTAGGTGGTGTTAATGTCCATCGCTCGATTGTCGAGAATGTCGCGTAATACACAGGTACGTTGGAACATGTGAATGTGTTCACACTTATCCGCAATTCGAGCCATGTCGTATAAATCTTGAGCTTGCGAGTCTCGGTATTCATTTTTGACTGGGTCAGCAATCATTACAGCAGCGCCTGCTGTCGAGAAGTGAACCTTTGAACCTGATAGTTCAAGGTCGTGTTTTGGGTCTTGTCCATACAAGGTCAAATTACGATCACACTTATTCATCGCATCATCAATGACAGATCGTGGAAATTTTAAACGGCCATCACTTTCATCGTAGATAGCACCTACCGACTTGCACATTTCTATACAGTGGTCAGTGGCTTGTGCAAAACCTACCTCCTCTAAAATACGATATACCGTTGCGCTAATTTGCTCTACTTCACTGTCAGATAACGGTTTAAATTGACCTCCTGTTTCGCCAGGATTCACTGGTTTAAGATCATCAGCCAAGGCTGATTTACGTAAAGCCATTTTTGCCGCACGGGCGTTGCCTCGTCTTGCCATCATTATCTCCTTGGTGCTGCTTATTGGTAGAATATTTATCTAATGAAACTAAACCTAAAAGGTTGTTGGTTCAAACGATTATTATTCATAGCATGGATTAGATTTTATAATGTATAATTATCGGTATTATGCAGCGCCGATTACCTCCATTGAATAGTATGAAATGCTTTGAAGCAGCAGGTCGTTTGCTGAGCTTTACTGATGCTGCAAAAGAACTCAATGTCACCCAAGCTGCAATCAGTCATCAAATTAAAGTCATCGAAGAATTTTTAGATGTGCCACTGTTTAACCGTTATCCGCGGAGGATAGTCTTAACCGAACAAGGCAAAGCATTATTGCCTACGGTAACTGAAGTATTTGATAAGCTTTCAATCGCAGTAGAATCGATCAGTGAAGAGCAGTCTTCGAACATGGTCAACGTTCGACTCGCTCCGTCATTTGCTGCCAAGTGGTTATCACCACGCCTGAAATACTTTTGGAAAAAACACCCAGAAATAAACGTCAATTTGTATCATGCTCATCCTGCAGTAGATTTTGAGCGTGAAGATGTTGATATTGCAGTGACCTATGGCAGAGGCAAATGGTCGAATGTAATTTCAGAGCCCTTATTGAGCCTCGATTTTTTTCCTGTTTGTTGTCCCAGGTTTATGGAGAATGACAAACCATTAACTGACATAGATAATTTACGCTATTACACGTTTTTGCATGATGCCAATTACGAGTGTTGGGCAGAATGGATAGTCTTAGCGGGAGTAGACGATATTGTGTCGAACAAAGGAACAATAATCGATGATACCAATGTTTTAATTCAGGCGGCGATAGATGGACAGGGGGTCGCTCTGGGTTCTGCAGTATTTGTCGAAGATCATCTCAAATCTGGTCGTTTGATAAAACCGTTTGATATTACTTTGCAGAACGATTTTGCATACCATGTTGTTAGTACCGAACAAAAGCTTTTAAATCCGGCGGTTCAGGCGTTTAAAGATTGGCTTTTAAATCAGGAATAACATCATGATACTTGGTATCCAAATGATCAAAAGGAGCCGTTAAATGGAGAAGCCCATGTCTAAAGTAGCTTTTACAGCTATGTCTGAAGGCACAAAAGAAGAATATGAGTTTCTTGATAAGCTAGAAGATAAATTCAAAGAAGACTTACCTAATAAGCTACTTAAAGCTGTTGCTGACTTAGAGCATTCCCTTTCGGGTTATCAAATCTCAAGACTAGATCACGTTTTACAATCCGCCACTCGTGCCCATGAAGCAAATGAATCAGAGCAAATGATTGCTGCGGCCTTACTGCATGATATTGGTGATGATTTGGCTCCTTATTCTCACAGTGAGATGGCAGCCTCGATTTTACGACCATTTGTTAGCGAAGAAATTTATTGGGTAATCAAACACCATGGTATATTCCAGATGTACTATTACGCACATCACAGTGGCGGTGATCGGAATGCACGAGATCAATTTAAAGATAATCCGTATTACGAAACTGCCGTACGTTTTTGTCATGAGTACGATCAAAACTGTTTTGACCCTCATTATCCCGCTAAACCTTTGTCATTCTTTGAGCCGATAATCCGACGTGTTTTTGCCCAGCCTTTAGCTGATGACCCAGAGCATCAAGCCCGTTATGGGGAATCTTAAGTTTAGATGTTGAGGTTTTAGGTTTGGATATAAAGCAAAGCCGACTTGATTTTTACGAAGTTAATTTCAAAATAGCTCAAAATAACCCCTTAAATAATGTCAAAAAGTAGGGGGTGTGTTCGACAAGCTCAACAGAGCTGTGTTCGACTGGCTCAACAGAACTGTCATTTTAAATTCCATTTAATCTTGTTTGTTGCAAATTAAAGTTATTGATTAATTCTCAATAATAATACTATAATTCGAGATATGTCGAATTATAGTATTATACTTAAAGAACGCGCTGATATGTTTAAAGCATTAGGTAATCCTCATCGCTTAGCCATTTTTCAGAGATTAACTACTTGCTGCATTCCAGGGACTGTTTGCGAGATAAGCGATGCGATGCACTTTACGGTAGGTGAGATTGGTGAAGAGCTGGATTTAGCGCCATCGACTATTTCGCATCATCTTAAAGAGCTCTACCGAGCAGGATTAATAGAAACGCGACGAAATGGAAAATCCATTGAATGCTGGATCGAGCCTAAAGTACTGCAAAAGCTTGAGAGTTTTTTTTCTTTAGATGGAACTGCTACTGAAGTTGAATCATTATTTGAAACTAAATCTACTTAACACTCCATAACAATTTATAACACCCCATTACATCCCGAAACATCAATAATAGAAAGGTAACCACATGACTGATTTAAAAGATTGCTGCGCTCCAACTTGCTGCGATGTGACTGAAGCAGAATCATCTGTAGAAAAAAATAACTTACGTGAAGGTGTTAGGGAGGCTTACGCGAAAGTAGCCAATACAATGGGGGAGGATAATTATGATGGTCCTGCTGCAAGTTGTTGCGGTACTTCAGATGACGATGCTATCAATACACTCATCTCAACCCGATTAGGATACTCAAAAGCTGAATTAGACATGGTTCCTTCAGGTGCAGATATGGGTTTAGGCTGTGGTAACCCAAAAGCAATAGCGGCGTTAAAGGCTGGTGAAACGGTTGTAGATTTAGGCTCTGGAGGAGGCTTTGATTGTTTTCTGGCATCCCCAGAAGTAGGCAACACGGGTAAGGTCATAGGTATAGATATGACGCCAGATATGATTAGTAAAGCTAGAAATAATGCGAATAAAGGAAGTTTCAATAATGTTGAATTTCGCTTAGGCGAGATTGAGCATATGCCAGTGGCAGACAATAGCGTTGATGTGATTATCTCCAACTGTGTTATTAATCTCTCACCTGATAAAGGACAGGTCTTCAAAGAAGCTTTTCGTATTTTGAAAACAGGTGGAAGAGTCGCTGTATCAGATGTAGTCGCGACTATCGAGCTACCAGAAGAAATGCGAAATGATCCGATGTTAATTGCGGGTTGCATGGGTAATGCGGCATTAATACAAGACTTGCAAAATGACTTACAGGCGGCTGGTTTTAACCAGATAGAAATTAAACCCAAAGAAGAATCACGTGAATTTATTCAAGATTGGGCGCCAGGTACAGGAGCTGAAGATTATGTATTGGCAGCGACTATCGAAGCAGTAAAGCCTTAATTTATGGCTGGGTGGTTATCAAGGCTTCTTAACTAACCTTGATCACCATGCTTTCTATAGTCCTTCATATCACCGTAAATAATTTCACATGGGCCGCTATATTTTTCAGGAATATTATCAGGACATTGCCCGCAGAGTTGATTTGCGGGAACTGCAAAGTCGATTTTACGTGGATAAGGTAAATCTAAGCCATTCATAATATCGATGAAATCACTTTCTGATTTATTGTCCTTTAGGCGCGGGTTGCGTTGTTTTTCCTGCAAAATTGTTGTTATTTGACGGCCTTCATAGTCATGTCCAGGGTAGACAAGTGTCTCATCTGGTAGGCTGAATAGCTTCTCATGAATGCTGTTGTATAACTGCGCAGGGTCTCCTTCTTGAAAGTCAGTTCTGCCACAAGCTTCTATTAACAAAGCATCGCCTGAGAATAAAATGGTGTGCATACCGTTTTCTATTAAGTAGGCATGGTGTGATCCAGTATGCCCAGGGGTAAATAGAGGGTGAATTTTTATGCTGCCCACTTCGAATACGGTGCCTTCTTCAACGCCAATATCCGCGCAGGCTAAATTTTCTATCTTAGGTATTACAATTTGAGTATCTGCCAAAGCGCGCATTTTCACGCCACTACTTATATGGTCTGCGTGTACATGCGTTTCAAGAGTGTATGTTGGTTTCAAGCCTAAGGAGCTAATCACATCTAAATCACGATGCACTGTTTCGACGACGGGATCAATTAAAACTGTTTTTCCAGTCTCTTCACAACCTAGTAAATAAGTGTAAGTACATGAATCTTGCTCTAATAACTGTTTAAAAATCATTGTTCACCTCTTTGTTTAAATTAATGCATAAAACAAAGAAATGAAATACCTATCAATAAATAGATAAGTGCTTTTTGGAGTCATTCATTTACTACAATGCTGTCTAGTTACCCAAAAATATGAAAAATTAATTACATACTTTAGAAAGCGCTAAAGAATTTTCGTATTTCTCTTGCCAGCACATCAGGCTCTTCTTCGATAACTAAATGACCTGAGTTAGGGACAGTATAAAGTGTAGATCCAGCAATTTTATTTTGAAGTAAATAAGCTTGATCAGAGGGTATCCACTGATCTTCCTCACCCCATAATATAAGAATAGGAGAGGTCACTTCAGTGAACCTAGTTTGAAACTCATCAGTAAACCTTGAGCTTGCTTGTGCTATTTGCCTGTAAAAAGCCGACTTCCCATGTTCACCAGTCCATGGTGCTAGAATCCCATTAAGCGTTTCTTTGTCTAGATTTTGAAAAGCCGCTGTTTTTATATAGGCTTCCACAATAGCCAAATGGATATAGTCAGGCACTCCAGCGAATACGCTTTCATGTTTTTCAATATGTTTAAAAAATGGCGATCCCCAAGGGGATATTGCGACAGGGTCAATTAAAACTATTTTCTTAAAACATTGTTTATTTAATATATGGCTCCTCAGTGCTGTTGTTCCACCGAAATCGTGACCAACAATCAATGGAGAATCGAGCTGCCAATGTTCAATTAAGGCATTCAACAGTACATTTTGTATACCCAGAGAAACATCGGCATCACGTTTGTCTGATTCTCCGTATCCAAGCAAGTCAAAATAGTAAACTTTGTAATGATTGGATAAGCGCTCAATGAGGTGTCTATAATTAAAGGATGACCAGGGAGTGCCATGAACTAAAATTAGCGGTTCTCCTTTACCTTTGATTCCGAACTTCACCTCTCGATTGTCGAAATCAAAGGTATAAGGAAGACTCCAGTTACTCATTTTCATTTCTTTGAACTCAACGCCAAAATGGTTTTGCTATTTCTTGATTCGCATCTACTTTCGAAATACCTACGTCTTTCAAAAATCTCTCATCCAGTGTAGCGAGTTGTTTGCGCTGTTTTGAGCGATTTATCCATAGCTTTAGTAACGTTAGTAAACGCGTTGCCGGGTCTATCACCGCACTTTCGCAGTTAGGTAAGCTTTGAGCTATAGATATTCTCTGTTCTGTTTTTGTACATGTAGTCATTTTATTATCTCCTTGTTTTTATTAAGTTTTTTAACGCGATGCTATCCGCAACATTCAGTGCCTATTGGTATTGATTCGTTAGTGCTTTGTTTTGATGCTTTTAATTTTTTAGCAAGCATAGGGGTTTGACGTGATTCAGAAGGTATGAAAGTTTTTAAACCATCAAATATATATCTCACTAAACTCTTTCTTTTAGGTTCAAAACCTAGGGCTTGTTTTTCTAAAATGCGTCTGTCATTTTCACGAATTTCAGAAAATGTAGGGTTTCGACCATTCCAAGGTGGCATCCCGATAAAGCTTTGCAGATGATTGACTTGTTGATTGAATTTGATTTCTTGTTTATTGTTTTTCATTTTAGATATTCTCCGTATTTTGAAGTTTAAAGATTGGCTTTCTGTTGCCGTAGAAGAATAATCGCTTATAAATACTGGCTTAACAAACGATTAGATCTAAGCTATAGTTTAGAAAATCTATTGTGAATAATTAATCGAAGAAATATTATATGCGTCGCTTACCACCCTTAAATTCTATTAGAGCTTTTGAAGCAACAGCGCGTCATTTAAGTTTTTCAAAAGCAGCAAATGAATTGAATGTCACCCCAGGCGCTGTGAGTCAGCAAGTTAAGGTATTGGAAGATTACTTAAATTTGAAACTCTTTAAGCGCAGAAATAGAATGATTCTTTTAACTGATGAAGCGCAAATCTGTTTGCCATTATTGTCAGAAGGTTTAGACAAGCTATCGCAAGGCATTGATGTAATAAGGGATCAAAATAACGATAAGCCGCTCACCATAACCGCTCCTCCTGCACTCACTTCATATTGGTTATTGCCTCGTCTTGCTAATTTTCAAAAGCAATTTCCCGATATTGACGTACGTTTAGATGCTAGTAACGAATTGGCTGATCTAGTCAATGATGATATCGATGTGGCGATTCGTTTTGGGACGGGTGATTACTCTGGATTGGAAGCAGATTATTTGTTATCACAAAGTGTCATTCCAGTATGTAGCCCGGATTTATTACAAGGCGAACACCAACTGAAAACTCCGGAAGATCTAAAAAACTTCACCTTGTTACACGCTCAACGTGATTTTTTTATCACAGATGATACTCATATCGATTGGGATATGTGGTTCGCCACGGTCGGGGTTAAAGATATTGATGCAGCTCATGGCTTACATTTTTCGCAGCACAATTTCTTAGTAGATGCTGCGATCAGAGGACAAGGAATTGCGCTTGTTGGCGATGTCATAGTCAGCGATGAACTAGCATCGGGACAGTTGGTGAAAATATTTGAAAATACCGATATACCATTGAATTTTTCATTCTATCTAGTCTATTCAAAAACCAAAGCTAATTTATCGCGCATCCAAATTTTTAGGCAATGGCTGCTGGATGAGATTAAGAAAGTAAGGCGAGAATAAATATAAATAAAAGTTCTGTAGAGCAGCTGTACTGAGTAAAGCTTAAATGACACTCCCCTACTTTTTGAATGCTTTTCACAGGGCATATTCTTGAGAAGCTACTTAAATGGAAGTTATAAACCTCTAAAAAAAACAAAAAAGTAGGGGGGTGTCATTTTATCTTTGTATCAACTAGGTTTGGTCTTGGGTTAATCTGACTAAACCCTATTAAAAAAAGTGGAAATACGCGTTTGTCATGCAACTGTAAACATTGTTTCCTATACTCATAATGTTCCACTTAATTTTCATCTCTAACATACAAAAAGGAATATCATGAAAAGCTTGAAATTAAAAAAACTATTGGTCACTTTATCTCTCACCAGTGCCACTTTATTTACGGCTACTTCAGCATACGCTGATGAGTTGAGACTGCTTACTTGGGGTGGTTATGCACCTGATGATGTGATCAAATTATTTAAAGATGAGACGGGTATCGACGTTAAAGTAACCAAGTCGAATAACGAAGATATGATCTCAAAACTGCGTGCAACAGGCGGATCTGGTTTTGATTTAGCTCAACCCAGTCAAGATCGAGTAACAGGAGCGCAAGAAAATCATGATATTTATAAGCCAATGGACATCTCGAAGATAGAAGCAGGCGCGTTTATAACGTCCATGCTAGAAGCAACCAAAGCAAACACCACGCTAAAGGATAATGTCTATAGCGTACCGCACATTTGGGGCACTAGTGGCTTGGTTGTAAACACAAAAAATACATTAGGTATTACAGACTATACCGACCTATGTGGTCATGATGTTTTAGGTAAAGTGTCATATCGTTTAAAACGTCCGACCCTCATTGGCTTTGCATTTGCGATGGGAATGGACCCTTTTGCGGCTTATGCGGACAAAGACAAGTACTCAGAAATGATGTCAAAAGTTGAAGCGAAACTAGTGGGTTGTAAGCCAGTGGTTAAAACATATTGGACAGGTGGTGATGCATTATTAAACCTACTTCGTTCAGGAGAAGTAACGGCAGCAATGGCTTGGGATACAGGTGGCTGGAAGCTCAATAAAGAAAATAAAGACATTACCTTTGTTGCACCAAAATCTGGAGCATTAGGTTGGATTGATACGTTTACAATCCCACGTAAAGGCAAGAATGATGAGGCGGCTTACAAGTGGATCAACTTTGTCATGAAGCCAGAAATTGCTGCAAAAATCACCGCGTCAGCGGGTAATTTTACTGCGTCAAGAGGTGCGGATAAATTTGCTGATGATGTCTTGAAGGCTCAATTTCAAGGTAGCTTTCCGACAGTAGCTTTAGATAATGTTAAATGGTACCCACCCGTACCAGCTGGCTTAGAAGCGATTGAAGGTAAAGTATTGGATCGTATTAAAGCTGCAAAATAAGTTAGGAATAAAACTCCTATGATCAGGAGTTGATTCTTAAAAGGGCCCCTTTCATGTCTATTTTGAGAGGGGCTATTTTTTTAACGGATTCTCTCGTTATTTTTTATCGTTTGATGCTGAGCCAATAAATGACACAAACCGACATAGCTAATACAACGGCAAGTACAAAAACCCCCTCAATTATTGACCTCGAAACACGCGATGTGAACAAACATTATGGTGATTTCACTGCGGTCGATAATGTCAGTCTGCAAATCGAAAAAGGTTCTTTTTTCTCAATTCTAGGTCCTTCTGGTTGTGGTAAAACTACTCTACTGCGGATGATTGCAGGTTTCGATGAGCCAGATTCTGGCGATATTTTAATTCAAGGTAATTCCATGCTCGGCGTGCCTGCCAATAAACGTCCTGCAAATATGGTCTTTCAGCATCTCGCTTTATTCCCGATGATGTCAGTCGCTGAGAATGTTGCCTATGGTCTAAAGCAACGCAAAGTCGCTCCTGCTGAAATTACTAAACGTGTCAATAACGCACTTGAAAGTGTTGATCTTGGTGCGTCTGGTAAAAAGAAAATCTCACAATTATCGGGCGGTCAAAAACAACGCATTGCGATTGCTCGCTGCCTAGTTCTTGAACCTAAATTATTATTGCTTGATGAACCACTTGGCGCACTCGATTTAAAATTGCGCGAGCACATGAAGGTCGAACTCAAGCAAATGCAAAGTCGTGTGGGTACCACTTTTATTTATATCACTCACGATCAATCCGAAGCTTTGGTTATGTCTAACAAAGTCGCGGTCATGAATAATGGAGCTTTTGAGCAAGTCGGCACACCTTCTGATTTGTACTATCACCCAGAAACATC
>CALFUP010000104.1 GCA_937929875.1 uncultured Cocleimonas sp.
GGGTAACGTTTAACGCCATAGCCTTCAGCGACTATTTTTTCTTCCGCTGCTTTTGCGTGAACTAGCATCAAGTCTACATCGCCATCACGTCCCATTTGTAGAGCTTTACCTGTGCCTACTGCGATGAAATGAAGTTTGTAGCCAGTATCTTCTTCAAACTTGGGGGAGAGATATTTTAGCAAACCAGAGTTTTCAGTACTTGTCGTAGTAGCAACTCTAATCAGTTTTTCATCGCTAGCAATTACAGAGTTACTGAAAACACTGATACTCATTATTAAAAATATGTTTATAAAACCATTACTTCTCATTTAAATTGCCTTGGTAGTTTAAGATATGAAAATATTACAAAGTAAGTCGTATCGATTACTCTACGTTTAATTATGTATATTTAGCAAAAACGATGCCAATCACTTAAGTTGTCAGAAAAAAAGTGATTAATAGACTAAATTATTAACTAGTGTGACCATTTGTAGGCTTAAATAAATGTGGATAAAGAGTAATACTTTAAAATATTAACAGATTTAATTAGATTAACTAAAATATTTGGTACAAATTGTACCAATACTTAGTGATTATTAAGAGTAATAGGGATTATATTTCCTAACTCAATGAATGTAGTTATTAGAGGATAAATAGTGAGCGCTCAAGCAAAATCGATTACGGATACGATTGATAAAACGAAACACCACTCGGGATATAAACGTAACTCCGTATTGATTGTGGATGATGAACAAGGAATCCGTAATTTTCTTCAAAAAGGCTTAGAAAAAATATTCGGCTTGGTAGAGGTTGCAGAAAATGTAGAAGAAGCTGAGTTATTACGCCAGCGTTGTAACTTTGACTTAATTATTTCAGATATTCGGCTTCCTGGAAAATCAGGCGTTGATTGGGTAACGGAGATACGCAGTCAGGGAAGTACCACTTCGGTAATTTTTATTACTGCCCATGCAAGTATGGAAACTGCCATAGAAGCGCTAAGAATTGGCGCTAATGATTTTATTATGAAGCCATTTCGAATGGATCAAATGATGGCATCAATCGAATCATGTTTATCGCGACAACAAATACAACGTGAAAATATCGAGTTAAAGCGTCAAGTTGATCAACTTTATGATAGCGGCATGATTGGCGAATGCGAAACCATGAAAAGTGTTTGTGGCGTGTTAAAGCAAGTGGCACCCATGCCTACGACCGTATTAATCGGTGGAGAGTCCGGTACTGGTAAAGAACTCGCCGCTCGTGCATTACATAGTTGGAGTGAACGCAAAGGAAGTTTTGTACCTGTTAATTGTGGTGCAATCTCAGAAGAGCTAATGGAAAGTGAATTCTTTGGGCATACCAAAGGGGCATTTACAGGAGCGCAAAACACACGAGAAGGTTTATTCACTTACGCTAATAATGGCACTTTGTTTTTAGACGAAATAGGCGAGATGCCAATGTCGATGCAAGTACATTTATTGCGTGTATTGGAAGAAAGAGTGATCCGTCCTGTTGGTTCAAACAGACAAACACCGATAGACGTTCGCATCATTGCTGCCAGTAATCGAAATTTAGAAGAGGAAGTAGAAAAAGGAAACTTCAGGCAAGATCTCTATTATCGATTGAATGTGGTTAACGTTAAAATGCCGCCATTACGAGATAGATTAGATGATATTCCCTCGTTGGTTAAACATTTTTCTACCATGTTGTCGGCTGATTTAGGTGTACCTGCACCCATAGTCACTGGCGATGACTTATTTCATATGCGAGATTACAATTGGCCCGGAAATATCCGTGAGCTTAAAAATGTGATTGAGCGTTGTATTTTACTTAAACAGACACCGACACAATGCATCACAGGGAATGCAAGTATTCCGCAAACGGATCATTCTTCCCAAGGTAGTATCCGCTTAGATGAAGTTGAAAAAAATCATATTTTAAAAGTATTGGAGATGGAAGAAGGTAATAAATCTGCTGCTGCAAGAATACTAGGTGTCTCTCGTAAGACTTTAGAACGTAAAGTAAAAGCGTGGAATGAAAACGAGCTTTCTGGTTAAAACTAGAGTGTTTAATTAGCAGCGATTAACCATGCAATTCTTCACAAACATAGCACAAGCAATCCGTAGCAAAGTTCGTTATAAAATTCTGTTTCTGGCCTTGTTTCCGATTTTATTGGTGATGCCGATAGCATTAGCTCTAGCAATAAATTGGGGTAAAGAATTTACCTATCAACAATTATTTCTAAAAGTACGCACTGACTTAAATGTGTCCCACGATGCATTTTCACGAATCCAACAGGATTATCTCACTAACCTTGAGCGTTTGGCTGAATCCTATGTCTTTCGCGTAGCATTAGAGTCAGGTAACCAAGCATCGATCTCGGAGCAAGTCCAACACTTAAAAGGACAACAAAAGTTTTCATTTCTCCATGTAATTAATGTTAAAAAGCTTTCTTTGGACTTGGCACAAGAATCTCAAAAACGAGATGAATTCTTTATCAAAAAAGACTCTTCTTCATTGTTAAGTGCATACCAGGGACAAGCAAGTGTCGGGGTTGAAATTTATTCGACTGATGAGTTGTTTGAAATTGATCCAAAGCTACAAAATCAAATGAAACTCCCTTTGTTAGAAACCCCTAGAGCA
>CALFUP010000105.1 GCA_937929875.1 uncultured Cocleimonas sp.
TAGCAGCTTTAGTAGACGGTTAAAAAAAGGTTACGTTTTCTATTTTGAAAAATTTATCGAAATAAATTCTAAATAAGAATACGGAGACCCTAAAAAGCCGCGCATTGTAACACGCAAGTTTATCTAAAGTAAGTCTTTCAAGCCTTCTTTTTCGGACTATCCAGTTCATATAAGATCTGGAAAAGATGCAAAAAGTAGGGGGGTGTCATTCTTAATTAATTTTTGATGCGTTTAGTTGAAGTTCTGTACTTAGATTGATAGTGGAGCTTGGGTATTCATCAGTCTTCGAGGGACTAACATAATCTCGCCAGATTCAGTTAATCCATGTTTTGCAATCCCAAGAAACTCATTATTTTCAGTGTACAATCGAATCATGTCTGTTTCAGGGGTATCGTCTCTTTTGACTTTAATACCATTGCGTATCAAAGCAACTTCATCACTTTTTAATTGCATCGAAGGGAATTCTTTTAGAGCTGAGTCAATTGGCATTAGAATTTCAGCTAAGGCGTTTTCGTTGGCGAGTTTTTCTATTTCTTCAATGGTGTATAACGTGCTGCAATCAAATGGTGATACTTCAGTGCGTCTTAACAAGCTTAGATGGGCGCCGAATCCCATTGCTTCGCCGATATCTTGGGCTAGAGTACGAATATAAGTGCCTTTACTGCAGTGAACATCTAGGGTAATTGAGTCTTCAGTAAAGTCTATTAACGTTAATTCGTGGATAGTTACATTTCTGACTTTTCGCTCAATCTCAATTCCTTGACGTGCTAATTTGTAGAGTGGTTGACCGTTGTGTTTAAGTGCCGAATGCATAGGCGGGATTTGTTCGATTGGCCCACGATAGTTCATTAGCACTTTTTCAATATCATCTTTACAAAAAGGAGTGATTTCTCGAACGTCTAACTCATCACCTTCTTTGTCGCCGGTAGTAGTGGTGACGCCGAGCTGTGCAGTGCATCGATAGCGTTTATCAGAATCAAGTAAGAAAGAAGTGACTTTGCTGGCTTGGCCAAAACAGATCGGGAGGACGCCAGTGGCTAAAGGATCTAAGCTGCCAGTGTGTCCGGCTTTTTTAGCATTGAATAAGTATCTGACTTTTTGTAGCGCAGAGTTAGAGCTTCTGCCTAAAGGTTTGTCGAGTAGTATGATGCCATCGACGTCGTTTCCTTTTTTTCTTCCCATTTTATTGAGTTAAAGTAAAAGTATTACTTTTTGTCGGAGTAGAGCGCTTTATCAATCATTACTGAAAGATCATTAGCGCGTTGCTCTGTATCATCGTAAATAAATAATAGTTCTGGCGTATTACGCAATTTTATCGCCCGACCGAGTTCACGACGTAAAAATCCCGCTGCATTGTTGAGGCCTTTCTCGCAAGCTTCATGCTCATCTTGATTTAAGGCATCAAAAAAGACTTTAGCTTTATTTAAATCTTTGGTGATTTCCACATCAAGAATACTCACCATGCTAACACGCGGATCTTTGATCTCGTTACGTATCAACATGGAGAGTTCGCGCTTAATTTGCTCGCCAATACGGTCAGTGCGTGAGTAATCGTGAGGCATATTACGTAGTTGCCTTTAAAAAAGCTGTTGAAAAGTAGAGGGGTGTCATATTTATCATTAAAAACAATCCCATTACTTCTCTAGCTTGCGCTCGATTTCAGTACGAGTAAATGCTTCAATCTGATCACCCGCTTGAACATCGTCATAGTTCTTAACACCTATACCACATTCAGTACCTGCAACTACCTCTTTAACATCATCTTGATGACGACGAAGAGATTCTAAGTAACCTTCGTAGATAACCACGTCTTTACGTAATACACGTATAGGTAAATCTTTCTTAACTTTACCTTCTGTAACCATACAACCAGCGATGTTACCGAAACCAGAGCCTGTAAATACGTCCTTAACTTCAGCAATACCGACCATTTCTTCGCGAAGCTCAGGTTTAAGTAAGCCACTCATTGCATCACGAACATCATCGATGAGTTCGTAGATGATGCTGTAATAACGTAGTTCTGTATCAGACTCTTGAGCGAAACGACGTGCTGATGCATCTGCACGAACATTGAAACCTATGATAACGGCTTCTGATGATTGCGCTAAACTGATATCAGTCTCACTTAAACCACCAACACCTGAAGATACAATGTTAACCACAACTTCGTCGGTAGATAGGGCGTGTAATGAACTCTTGATTGCTTCCAAAGAACCTTGAACATCTGCTTTAAGCAACACATTCAGCGTACTCTTTTCGCCATCCTGCATTTTTTCAAACATCGCATCTAGTTTAGCTGCCTGTTGAGCGGCAAAACGGGTTTCTCGTTCTTTCTCGTGGCGTCTAGTGGCAAGTTCACGAGCACGACGCTCGTTCTTCAATACAATTAAGTCATCACCTGCGGACGGTGTGCCTGATAAGCCAAGAATTTCGATCGGTGTAGATGGGCCAGCCTCAGAAATTGGTTTGCCTAAGTCATCAGACATAGCGCGAATACGACCAAACTGTGAACCAGCAAGTACAACGTCACCTTTCTTTAGAGTACCTTCTTGAACAAGAATGGTTGCTACTGCACCGCGACCTTTAACAACACTTGATTCAATCACAGTTCCTTTTGCAGGACCTTCAGTACGAGCTTTTAATTCTCTTACTTCAGCGACTAGCAATACCGACTCAAGTAATTTATCCACACCCTCGCCAGTAAGAGCGGAAACATTAACAAACACATCTTCACCGCCCCATTCTTCAGGGACAACTTCAAAGCTTGTTAGGCCACTTTTAACTTTTTCAGGGTCTGCAGATTCTTTATCTATTTTGTTGATCGCAACAATTAACGGTACGCCCGCAGCACGAGTATGTTTAATTGCTTCTTCTGTTTGTGGCATAACACCATCATCAGCAGCAACCACTAAGATAACAATATCGGTCGCTTGAGCACCACGAGCACGCATTTGGCTAAACGCCGCGTGACCCGGTGTATCTAGGAATGCAATTACGCCATTTTCAGTTTCAACCTGATAAGCACCAATGTGCTGTGTAATGCCACCAGCTTCGCCAGAGGCAACGCGACTTTCACGAATGTAATCGAGTAAAGACGTTTTACCATGGTCAACGTGACCCATGATAGTTACAACTGGGGCTCTAGGTGATGTTTCGTATTGGCTTGTATCTTCTAATAAGTTTTCTGTAGAAGACTGCTCTTCTTCAGATGTGGCCGCTTTAGCTTCGTGGCCCATTTCTTCAACAATAAGAATAGCCGTATCTTGATCAACGACTTGATTGATGGTTGCCATTACACCCATGCCCATCATCGCTCTGATGACGTCTGCGCCTTTAACAGAAAGCATTTGCGCTAATTCAGAAACTACGATGGTATCTGGCACTTCAATACTGCGAACAACGGGTTCAGTCGGTGCAACGAATCCATGCTCAGTCGACTGATCAATTTTTACATTTCTGGTGCGTTTACCCTTCTTTTTACGACGACCGCTCAGGCCTTCTTTAACATGCAGTTGTCCTGGGCCAGAATTACGACCTTGGAAAGGCTTTTTCTTGCCTTTATTCGCATTATTGCCCGGTGCAGCGGCTGCAGGGGTTCTTGAAGGTGTCGCAGGCGTTACTGGTTTTACAGCAACAGGCTTTGGCGTAGGACGAACAGGAGAAGGGCGTCTTTTGAATTTAGATGCGGCTTCATCACGTGCACGTTTAGCTAAAAACTCTCTTCTTTCTTTAGGGTCTTTAGGTAATACTAAAGGAGCTGGCTTAGCTGGTGCTTCAGCGATAACTTCTGCAACTTCCTCAGTCTTAACTTCTTCAGCAGGAGTATTTTCAGTAGGACTTTCTTCACTAACAGTTTCTTCTGTAGGAGTAGCCTCTGCTGAAACGGCTTCTTCTACAGCTTGTTCTTGGCTATCTTCTTCAGCCGTTTGATTAACTGCGTCGCGTTCTGATTTTTCTGCCGTTTTACGCTCGCTAGTCGCTTCGCGATCAGCTTTGTTTTTATCCATAGCTTCTTCACGGGCTTTACGCTCGTTTGATAACTGTTCAGATAAATCACTTGTTTTGTTAGCTGAAGCTGCGAGCTCTTCTATTTCACTGCTATCAACTTCTGTTTCAGTCGCTACAGGACTTCTAGTGAAATTCTTTTTACGTCTTACTTCGACAGAAACATTAGTTTTGCCCTGTGCGCCTTTAATTTCGGTACTAGAACGACGCTTTAGAGATATTTTCCCACCCGCTTTTTTTGGTGCAGCATCCGTAGTGGTCGCTTGACCTGTACGGATAAACTCTAGTAGTTTGAGTTTTTGTCTATCTGTAATGCTGTCATCTGGACCAGACACTTTGATGTCTGCATCTTTAAGCTGTTGTAATAAACTATCAACAGGTGCGCCAATGAGTTCGGCGAGTTGTTTTACTATAATGTCTGACATTTAATATACCTCTGTATGGGCTTGCTTTAGCGATTGCGTTACACATTTGAAGCAGTTTCATCGGCATCTTGTGATGCTGATGCTTTTTCTTCTGCTTCCGCTTCGGCAAACCATGGTGCACGTGCAGTCATGATCAACTTAGCAGCCTGTTCTTCATCTATGCCGTCAAATTCAACTAATTCATCAGTTGCTTGCTCGGCTAAATCTTCCATTGTACAAATACCTTTACTTGCAAGTAGCTGTGCAAGTGCGTTAGTCATACCTTTCATTTCTAATAAGTCTTGAGCTGGCTTTCCGCCTTCTCCAGTAATCGCGAGAGCAAGTAGTGCATTGCGTGCACGACTTCTTAGTTCTTCAACTAATTCCTCGTCAAACTCTTCAATTTTTAAGAATTCTTCAGCAGGAACATAAGCAACTTCATCTAAACTAGCAAAGCCTTCTTCTACTAGGATTAATGCTACTTCTTCGTCAACATCCAATTTCTCAGCAAATAAGCTGACCATGATGTTTTGCTCACTTTTTGTTTTGTTCTCAGCCTCTGCTTCACTCATGACATTGAGTGTCCAGCCTGTTAGCTTACTAGCAAGACGTACATTTTGACCGCCTTTACCGATAGCTTGAGCTAGCATTTCTTCATCCACTCCGATGTCCATGCTCTTCTTATCTTCGTCGATAACGATCGATAAAACTTCAGCAGGCTGCATCGCGTTGATAACGAATTTAGCAATATCGTCATCCCAAGGGATAATATCAACACGCTCGTTATTCATTTCATTAGTTACTGTTTGGATACGTGAACCACGCATACCAACACAAGCACCCACAGGATCAAGGTTTGGAACGTTAGCACGAACCGCAATCTTAGAACGTGAACCTGGATCACGAGCAGCGCCCATGATGTCG
>CALFUP010000106.1 GCA_937929875.1 uncultured Cocleimonas sp.
ACCTCAATTCCATGACTTTTCAGACGTTCTTCGGTAGCGATTGAACTAGCCACAGTGCCTTCAATTTCATGTTTCATTCTTGCTAAAGCATCAATGAAATGATTCGCCGTTGAACCAGTGCCAACGCCGACTATCATGCCAGGTTCTACATACTTCATGGCAGCTTCAGCGGCGGCAATTTTCATTTCATCTTGTGTCATGGTATCTCCATAAATTTCAGGTAAAAATATGACATCATCATACCTAATTGCCTTAAAGACTTGCACCTTTTTCAATCCACTCGTAAAGTTCGTGAATGAATAAAGATAAGCACAGCAAACTGATTGAAAAAATTCTCACCGCAAGAGTCTATGATGTTGCAAACGAAACCCCACTTGAGCCCGCAAAATCCCTTTCCAAAAGATACGGCAATAGCATTTTCCTAAAACGTGAAGATTTACAACCTGTTTTTTCATTTAAGCTACGCGGTGCCTTTAATCGTATGTTTAAACTCTCTGAAGAAGAAAAAAAGCGAGGTGTTGTAGCAGCTTCTGCAGGTAATCATGCCCAAGGTGTTGCGATTTCAGGACAAAAGCTAGGTATAAAAACCACTATTGTGATGCCTAAAATCACGCCAGATATAAAAGTAAATGGAGTCAAGTCATTCGGAGGCAATGCGGTTCTTGTCGGTAATAATTTTGACGATGCTTATGCGCATGCGATGAAGCTATGCGAGAAAGATGGGCTTACCTTTATCCATCCCTTTGATGATTTAGATGTCATTGCAGGGCAAGGTACGATTGGAATGGAGTTGTTACGCCAACACCCAGACCCTATTGACATAGTGTTTGTTTGTGTCGGCGGTGGCGGATTGCTCTCAGGAATTGCCAGTTACATAAAGTACTTGAGTCCGTCGACAAAAGTTATAGGTGTCGAGCACGAAGAGGCGTCAAGTATGACGCAGTCAGTAAAGCAAGGAAAAGTAGTTGAGTTGGAGTCGATAGGGACCTTTGCCGATGGTGCTGCAGTTCGCAAGGCAGGTTCCAATACATTTGAAATTGTTAATAGCCTAGTGGATGAAATGATTACGGTTAATACCGATGAAACCTGTGCTGCAATAAAGGATGTATTCGAAGATACACGAACAATGTTAGAGCCAGCGGGTGCTTTAGGTGTGGCTGGCCTAAAAAAGTATGTATTAAAGCATCAAATTAAAGACCAGCAATTAATTGCGATCAGCAGTGGTGCAAATATTAACTTTGACCGTTTGCGTCATGTCGCAGAGCGCGCAGAAATAGGTGAAAAACGTGAAGCTATTTTGGGTGTGACAATCCCAGAGCGTCCCGATAGTTTTAGAGATTTTTGCCAAGCATTGGGGGATCGAAGTATCACAGAATTTAACTATCGTTATTCAGATAATGATAAGGCACAAGTTTTTACCGGCGTTAAAATTAGTAATGGTGATGTCGAAAAGCAGATGATCATCGATGAATTGCAACAACAAGATTATGCCGTTCTGGATTTGACAGATAACGAACTGGCTAAAGTGCATTTGCGGTTTATGGTTGGTGGGCATGCAAAAAGTCTAAATAATGAGAAATTATATCGTTTCAGTTTTCCTGAAAAGCCGGGTGCTTTGTTGCATTTCTTAACGAGTATGGGCGGAATTTGGAATATCAGTTTGTTTCACTATAGAAACCATGGTTCTGATTTTGGTCGAGTATTAATAGGCATCCAAGTACCAGCTGATGAGCACGAAAAATTCAAACAGTTTCTTGAAGATTTAGGTTATGAATATTGGGATGAAACTAACAATTCAGCGTATAAGAGCTTTTTAAGATAGCCATTATCCATTAAAGGCCGCAGATAGATAAAATAAAGCTAAATAAATGAGATTAAGCTTGATGCACTGGCAATGATTAGATAGAATTATGCGCCTTTCGACTCCCAGAGAAATTTGGGTGTCATTATAATCACTTTGTAACAATAAGATTTTGGAGAATTATCATGGCTAAGGTTTGCCAGGTAACAGGAAAGCGTCCGGTAGTTGGAAACAACGTATCTCACGCACATAATAAAACAAGACGTCGTTTTTTACCTAACCTACATACGCATCGCTTTTGGGTTGAGTCAGAAAACAAATTCGTTAAATTACGTTTAACCACTAAAGGTATGCGTATTATTGACAAAAAAGGCATCGATACAGTTTTGGCTGAAATTCGTGCTCGTGGCGAAAAAGTTTAAAGTAACTTTTTTTTAGGCAACTGTTTCTAAGGCAACTGTTATTTATAACAATAAGGCCTAAAGGAGAATAATCATGCGTGATAAGATCAAATTAGTTTCAACTGCTGGTACTGGATATTTTTACACTACCACTAAAAACAAACGTACAATGACTGAAAAATTAGTTATGAAAAAGTACGATCCAAAAGTACGTAAGCACGTTGAATTCAAAGAAGCTAAAATCAAATAAGATTTTCTCTTCAGTAAGAATTTTTAAAAAGCCCGATTTATTCGGGTTTTTTTGTGCTTGTTGTTATTTGCTCTTCTTCATGAAAAGAAAGAATAATTGTTTCTAGGTTTACATCAACTAGATCTTAGATAAAACAAATTGGGCCTGAGAAAAGTTCAAAACAGACTTAGTAGGCTAAAAAAGTAGGGGGTGTTATTGCTACTTGGTACAATACAAGACTTCGATAAGCTCAACACAAGTACTCAACAGAATTGTCATCTCTATATTAAAAATGCTCTCTAGCCATTATCCCACAAAAGTTTTTCATTTTGTTCGATCGCTCTTTCTAGTAATTCAATTAAGGGAAGTGCTTTCGTGTTGACGCCTACATAATTACTATCATCAGTATTTTCTGGAGCATCTTCAGTACTTTCAAGCGCAATTCGTGTTTTTAAATCTTCAAGGGCATCTGGAATAGCTTCAGCAAACAGAGCCCCTGGAATTTTCCCGCTCGTCTTCATTGCCTTCAGCATAAAAGCGGCATCTTTATCAAACATGGTAACTCTATGGCTGGTCGCTGTATTGAATGTAACTGGCATTAGGTGCTCCTAAATGTATTTAGCTATCAAGATAGCATGGATATTTCAAAATTAATAAAAATTATCTACTTTGAATCTGTTGTTAAACTTAAAAAGAGGCGATTCATCGTTTTATATAAAACTGACTAAAAACATATTATTTTTATCTAATAAGTAATGCTAAATTTTGTGGTTCTCTCAGGGTAGAAATAAAAGATAAGATTGGTTTTAAGCAAGACTAAAATAAATTGAATCCAGATTTCACATTACCTCGTAATACGCATGAATTAAAGGTAATTGTTATGGTTTTAATTAATCTGTTTTAAATATTTATTAAAAATAAATATTTAAATATTCCTTATTATTCAGTGGTTTAAATTTATTTCTAATATTTTTGAAATAAATATGAATCTTTTAAAAGAAAGAGACTCCTAACTATCACTAATTAATAAATCCAAGTTTATTTGGTTATTAGTTACCCTCGCTCTTTGAGTGAAAACAATTTTATTTACAATGAGAAAATCAAGAATGAAAAAGCAAAACATTTTAACTGCAGCTGTTTTAATGGCAGTTTCTGGGGCTTCAACAACGGCATTTGCTGTACCAGCAATTACTGATTATACAGAGGCGACTTCAGCTTATGAAGATGCATATGTATCTGGTAACTTTAATGCTAATAGCGGTAATCAAGATCAGAGTAGCTACAATCTAGACCTAAGCTTAGACTTTGAGAAAGTTTTCAGTTCACCAAACCGTAATACTAAGTTAGATTTTAACGGCACAGGTTCTGCTGCTAAAGGATCTAATACTGGTGATGAGAGTACAAACACTTATCAGGCTTTAGG
>CALFUP010000107.1 GCA_937929875.1 uncultured Cocleimonas sp.
ATACTTTCGAACACGCGTGATTGAGCGTTGGAGCGATATAAAATCGCGATGTCTTTATGTGAATTGCCGTGGCTGACCCATTGTTGAATGCGAGAGGCTACATAAGTGCCTTCTTCTATTTCATTATAGGCGGCATATAAATGTATGGGCTCGCCGTCACTACCATCTGTCCAAAGGTTTTTGCCAAGGCGACCACTGTTGTTATCAATAACAGCGTTGGCGGCTTTCAGTATATTGCCGGTAGAGCGGTAGTTTTGTTCGAGTTTGATGGTTTGAGTAGGTTTACCTTGGGTGGTAAAGTCTTCGGCGAAATTACGAATATGTTCAATTTTTGCGCCACGCCAGCCATAAATTGATTGATCGTCATCACCGACCACAAAAGGTGGAATATTGTCTCCTGCTAAGAGCCTTATCCATGCATATTGTAAGGTGTTTGTATCTTGAAACTCGTCCACCAGAATATGTTGAAAGCGATTACGATAGTGCGTGAGTATTTCGGGGTTATCGCGCAGTAGCTCTAGTGAACGCAATAGCATCTCGGCGAAATCAATAACACCACCACGATTGCAAGCTTCTTCATACTGTCTGTAGACTTCTATTAGTTGTCGTGTGGTTGGATCGCCTCTGTCTTCTATATGCTGAGGTCGTTCGCCGTTGTCTTTGCGTTTGTTGATATACCATTGGGACTCTTTGGCGGGCCAGAGTTTGTCGTCTAGTTCTAATGCGCGATGCACGCGTTTGACGATTCGCAATTGATCATCTGAGTCTATAATCTGAAAGTTTTGCGGTAATTTTGCTTCCTGCCAATGACGACGCAATAAACGATGCGATAAACCATGAAAGGTGCCGACCCACATGCCACCAATAGGTGAATTAAGTAGACCTTCGATACGTCCGCGCATTTCTGCGGCCGCTTTATTAGTAAAGGTAACGGCAAGAATGGCAAAAGGTGAGACTTGTTCTACTTGAATTAGCCATGCAATGCGATGCACGAGGACACGTGTTTTACCACTTCCTGCGCCAGCAAGTATCAATAGCGGGTTATTACCTGCAGATACGGCTTCGCGCTGGGGTTTATTTAATTCATCAAGTATGTGGGAAACGTCCATGTGTACCTTGCTTTAGGAATGCTTTGAGATTGTAACGGAATAGTAATGGGAATTTGAAGAGAATATAGTTACTATTCGCGCCAATTTATTTTTATCGAAAGGTAATATGCAACAGCTTGTTCTTTTGGTTAGGCAACTTCGACGTATCGCTTTATTTAAAGTAAGTACTCGAATGATCGTTATTACCTTAATGATATTGGGTGTTTGGGTAGCTACTCAAAAGTTGACGTTTCCACCAGATGTGAATGTTAATGACAAAGTTATTCATATTGTGGTGTTTTTCGGTTTTGCATTTTTGGTGGATTTATCAAGTTCACGCAAACCCTTTTGGTTATGGAAAGGGTTGCCACTATTGGTCTATGGTATAGGTATTGAGGTAATGCAGTATTTTACGCCATTCAGATCCTTCTCAATTATGGATATGTTTGCGGATTTTGCCGGTATCTTTATCTATTTTATTCTCAAGATTGCTGTTCTGTTTATAATAAAATGCAATAGTGAAGATAGTAAATTCACATAAATAGAAAAACATTGAGTTATTTCGGTATGATTTGTTGAGTGTGTGAAAGCGTGGTGTTAGTATACTCCGCGTTCGAGAATTGAGTTTCTCGGGTAAATAATTTGAGATCAAATTTGTATTTTGTTTAGTAACAAAGTAGAAGTTAATAAAGCGATTAGAGCTATGACGGTTGTAACAAAATTGTCGCTGATACAACTGGTATTCACTGTGTTGTTTTCGGTTCTAACTGGTTTGATCTGGGGTTTGCCCTATGCGGTTTCTGCTTTGTTAGGTGGGATGATCTGCGTAACAGCGAATTTGTTTTTTGCAGGTAAACTTTTTCTCAGTAAGCGCTATGTGCAACCTGAACAAATATTACAAAAGTTTTATCGTAGTGAAGTGTTGAAGTTGTTATTTACCTTTACTATGTTTATTTTAGTATTTGTATTGATTGAAATTAAGTTTGTGGCCTTCATTTTGGCCTATTCATTCACTACTTTGCTTAATTTATTATGTTTGCCTTTTCTTAGAGACTAAGTTTTTAAAGTAAGGTTCCGTAATAGATTGAAAATTTAAGTGCATTGCTGTCGGTTTTGGTAATCTGAAGGGCATGTGAGTTTAATAGATCATTTTTAAGATAAAAAGTTATGGCATCTGAAAACGGAGTATTAACGAGTGGTGGTTACATTAAGCATCACCTTACTAATCTAACCTTTGGTGAAAAGGCTGATGGTACGTGGGGTATTGCGCATGGAGCTAAAGAAGCTGCTGAAATGGGTTTTTGGTCTATACATGTAGATAGTATGGCTTGGTCAATTGGTTTGGCTTTAGTAATGTTTTTTGTTTTCCGCAAGGTGGCCAAAGGATTTAGTGCTGATAATCCTGGGAAACTTCAATTGTTTATCGAAACTATTTTTGAGTTTGCTGATACGTCGGCTAAAGATGGTTTTCAGTTCGCGAATCTATATATCGCTCCATTGGCCTTAACGATTTTTTGTTGGGTTTTCTTGATGAATCTTATGGATTTGATTCCGGTAGATTGGATTCCTTACGCATTTGAGCATTCTGGTGTTGCTCCATATATGAAAATTGTGCCATCAACAGATATTAATGTTGCTCTTGGTTTGGCTTTGGCGATTTTTATTATGATTTTGTACTACAGCTTCAAAATGAAGAGCCCTCTAGGTTTCTTTAAAGAGCTTTCTATGCATCCTTTCAGTGCTGCTGAGTTCGGTGTCAGTAATCCTGTCGTTCGCAATATTGTGAACTTTGTTATCCTTTACCCGTTGAATCTTGTGCTAGAGACGGTGAGTTTGTTGGCTAAGCCGGTATCACTAGGTTTGCGTCTATTTGGTAATATGTATGCAGGTGAATTAATCTTCATTCTAATTGCTTTGATGGTCTCGGGTGGTTGGGGCTTGTTGGCTGAAGGTGGTTACTTGTCAGGTACTATGTTGGCAATTGGTGGTGGAATGCTGCAGTTGGTTTGGTCGATTTTCCATATTTTGGTTATTACCTTACAGGCATATATTTTTATGATGTTGACTATCGTTTATTTGAACCAAGCTCATGAGCATGGTGATCACTAAACTTTACTAACGTTAGTAAAACAGATTTACAATTTTTTAAACTTTAACAGAAAACTATTTAGGAGTTATCAATGGAAACTATCGTAGGAATGACAGCAATCGCTATTGCTATTATGATCGGTCTTGCAGCAGTAGGTGCAGCAATCGGTATCGGTATCTTAGGCGGACGCTTTTTGGAAGGAACAGCACGTCAACCAGAAATGGGCAACATGCTACAAGGTAAAATGTTCTTAATGGCGGGTTTGATCGATGCTATTCCAATCATTGGTGTTGGTATTGCTCTTTACTTGTTATTCGCTTCTGGTTTAGTAGATCCAGCAGGCTTAAAAGCACTAATTGGTTAAGCAGAAAGCTTAATAATTATTAATGTTTAATAGCTAGAGGAATAACGAATGAATATCAATGCAACCCTTTTAGGGCAAACGATATCGTTCTTGCTATTTGTTTGGTTCTGCAAGAAATTTGTATGGCCTATGATGATGGGTCCTATCATGGAACGTCAGGCAAAGATTGCAGATGGTCTTGCAGCAGCAGAGAAGGGTCTTAAAGACCAAGAAATGGCTGCAGAGAATGTAGAGCATGCAATTAAGCAAGCGAAAGCAGAGGCGGCTGAAATAGTTGCTCACGCTAAAGCACGTGATACTCAAATGATTGAGGAAGCGAAAGCTAAAGCGTCTGAGGAAGCTGGTCGTGTTATGGCTGGTGCTCAAGCAGAGATAGATCAAGAAATTAATCGCGCTAAAGATTCATTGCGTAACCAGGTGTCAGATTTGGCTGTCGCTGGTGCAAGCAAGATTCTTGGTAAAGAGGTTGATGCGGGAGCTCACAAAGCTGCTCTTAAAGAATTGATCGAGCAGATCTAAGAAGATCGAGGAAGATATAATATGTCTGAATTGACTACAGCAGCTCGCCCTTACGCTCGTGCCGTTTTTGAAATGGCCGAGAAGTCGGGTAAGTTAGGCGAATGGTCTGAACTGTTAAGTTTAATGGGTGGGATGGCTAGCAACGAACAAGTGGTTGAATTGCTGGCATCACCTAAAATGGCTAAACAGTCTGGCGCGGATGCATTTATTGAGCTTGCTGATGGTAAGTTTAATAATGAAGCTAAAAACTTAGTTTCAATGCTCTCGGAAAATAATCGTTTGTCGCTTCTGCCAGAGATGAGTGTCATCTATGAAATATTAAAAGATGAAGCTGAAGGTTCTGTAGAAGCTATTGTTACAGCTGCAAAAAAATTAACTCAAGGCGAGGAGAAGTCTATATCAGATGCTCTTGCTAAGCGCTTGGGACGTAAAGTTAAACTTAAGATTAGTTTGGATGAGGCATTGTTAGGTGGTGCGATAATTCAAGCTGGCGATTTGGTGATTGATGGTTCCATAAGAGGTCGTTTGAAGAAAATGACTTCCGCTGTAACCAACTAAGCCATGCAATCAAGTAATTAAGAAAAGGTATAGGTAAATGCAACTTAATCCGACAGAAATTAGTGATCTGATCAAAAAGCGTATCGAAGGCTTTGATACAGATGCTGAAGCACGTACTGAAGGTACAATCGTTTCTATCATGGACGGTATTGTGCGTATCCATGGTCTTTCTGATGTAATGTCAGGTGAGATGATTGAATTCTCAAATGGTGTATTCGGTCTCGCAATGAACTTAGAGCGCGATTCGGTCGGTGCTGTAGTTCTTGGTGACTATAAGAATATCACTGAGGGCGACAAGGTAAAATGTACTGGTCGTATTCTTGATGTTCCAGTTGGTCCTGAATTGATGGGCCGTGTTGTTAATTCTTTGGGTGCCCCGATTGACGGAAAAGGTCCAATTAATACAACAGAAACTAATCCCATTGAAAGACAGGCTCCTGGTGTAATTGAGCGTAAGTCGGTTGATGAGCCAATGGAAACTGGTATCAAGGCACTTGATGCGATGGTTCCTGTTGGGCGTGGTCAGCGCGAGTTGATTATCGGTGATAGACAGACTGGTAAGACTGCTGTTGCAATCGATGCGATTATTAATCAGAAAGGCAAAGGCGTTAAATGTATTTATGTAGCTGTTGGTCAGAAAGCTTCTTCTGTGGCAGGTGTTGTACGTAAACTAGAAGAATTTGGTGCGATGGAGTATACAATTGTTGTCGCTGCTAATGCATCAGATCCTGCTTCTATGCAGTTCTTGGCACCTTACGGTGGTTGTGCGATGGGAGAGTACTTTCGTGATAACGGAGAAGATGCATTAATTATATATGATGATTTAACAAAGCAGGCTTGGGCATATCGCCAAGTTTCATTGTTGTTACGTCGTCCTCCAGGTCGTGAAGCTTATCCTGGTGATGTTTTCTTCTTGCACTCTCGTCTTTTAGAACGTTCAGCTCGTGTAAATGCAGAGTATGTTGAGCGTTATACAAATGGAAGAGTAAAAGGAAAGACGGGTTCTTTAACTGCATATCCAATTATT
>CALFUP010000108.1 GCA_937929875.1 uncultured Cocleimonas sp.
TCTACCGCGCCTAATCCCGTATGAGGACTAATCACATCAGCACCTTGCGCTGCTTCTTCTGGCGATGCCGCATAACGAAAGCCTTCAGACTCTATCCAAGCTTTATGAATTGGTCTTGCGTATATATTTACATGCATTCCAAACGCTTGAGCAAGTTTAGCTACTTCGCGGCCAATATTACCGTAGCCAATAACAGCAAGTGTTTTACCTTCTAACTTCTCTGTTGGATATTCACGTAGATTTTTACCCGTATCAAAATCCTCATCAACAACGCGTTTATGTAACTCAGCGACAGGGAGGTTTGGTAATACATCTAGCAATGCTTTCATCGCCATTTGTGCTGTAGCACGTGAATTGAAGCTTGGCGTATTCATTAAGGGTGCATTGCCACCGTCGCCGTTTCCGCCTCCCCAACTTGCACTACCCATATTGCCAGTACCCGCACCAATACGAACGCCACCCAAGTCAAACTTAGAGGTTTCTGGTAAGAAGGTAGCAGCAACGATTGTTGAGTCATATTGTCCATGAGATGTATGCGCTAAAAGTTCTTCTTCAGTACTAAGGTTCGGCTCGTAGAAGAAATGTATCTTTCCTGTTTCCAGCTCTTGTCCTTCGGTTAATGCAGAACCATGGAAAACACCACCTTTAGCTTCAATATGTGCTTGAACTTCGCTGTGATCTGGCTCGCCAAGACCGGTAAATTTCAGCCCGATTAAATCAGCAACTAATACTTTATAAGCACGATTCGGATCATCTTTACGTTGACCTTCAGCAGGTGCAACTTCAGACTTATCAAAATGAACACCTTCAGCCGCTAATTGCTCTTCGAGAACAACAATCTTAGCGCGGTGGTAAGCGTAATTTAGGTTTTCTAATAAAGCGATGATGTCGGTTTCTGGTCTAACACCGCCAATCCAAGCACGATAACTACCAGGAGTTCCCGGAAATGCATTCACATATCGCGCAACATCTAAACCTGGCTCATAGTCACCATTAGGGTGCGTTAAGCCTTCATAACCTAAGATTTGTTTAGATTTTGCAATAATTACTGCATCGACTGCTTCATCAGTGATATCAGCATCATTTACCTTTAGTAATGTTACCGCAGCGCCACGACTGGTACTATCAGCAACGCCTAGATCAAATAAGTTGTTAGTTTCAGCCCAATCGCTGATTGCTTGACGATTACTCGCAGAACGATCATTTACTGCTTGTATTCCACCTAGCATACGCTCAACACGTAATAAGCCAAAAGTAGTCTCAGCGAATGCCAAGGTACTATAGGTATTAATAATGCCACCAAGCATCTCTTCTTTTTCAGGGTCATAAATGGGCCCTAAAGAAGTGGTGATTTCACTGCTCAACGGACGTTTAGCATCTACTGGAACAGCGATTTTTAGCTGACGAGGAATTGCCCATGACGGCTCTTTCATGTTTTCATCAATTGCTGACAATGCTTGTGGCGTGAGAGAGATAACGAAGTAGCCTGAAATTCCACCAATGGCTTTTTGAAACGGCGTAAATAAACAACATTTCAGTAGCACACTTGCTACGGTAGAATCAGCCCAAGGCATGGCACCAAGCATTGAAGTCCCATCAATAACGGCATGATGGTTTTCTGGGTCGCGATCAATCCACTCTAATAAATTCAGAATGTCGCTTTCACGATAGGTTGTAGCCCCTGTCGTTTCATGTCCCACACCGAAAAACAGAGTAACACCCATTTCTGTTAATTCATCAGCCGTTGGAATATGTCCTTCGTCTTTGCTGAAGTGGATACGAGTTTCATCACCATTCTTCGAGTAACGTTGCATTTCTAATAATTGTGCACCCCAAGACTGGCGGAAAAACCCACCTGCTTGACCTGCTTCACTTTCTGTTTCTGGCGTATCAACAAATATATGTTGCTCTTTATTCGCATTCACTAGATGTTGCGCACAAACAGTAAAACCACTGTGTCCGCCACCTAAGCCAACAGCCATTTTATTGCTTTTAGGGAAACCGAAGTAACGATTGATTTCACGCATCATATCAACAAGGACTTTATCCGCAGGATAGCCACGGTGCATGCCACGACCCAGTTCAGCCGTTGTAAACTTGCCTACTTTATTGCCTTTATCATCTAACTTTGGATAATTTTCTTCTACCCAGGCATCAAATTCATAACGTAATTGACGAGCATCATACTCATCTGTTGTCATATCTGTGATAGGACCAACACCAAAAAATGGGTTGATAGTGCGACTAGGGATTCCATTACTTGTTGCTGCTAATGAGACTTCTCGCTGAGCCTTAAGATTTTCAACTGATGCCATTTATTCCTCCAAAAGAATGTATAGCGAAGTTAATCGTTTCACCTTATTTATTCTAAAGAAAGAGTGAATACGAATTAATTTCGGAGCGTGTGTAAAAAAGAAACATAATAATATAGAACATAATATTAAAACATACAGGATATTTAAGTAATTGTGTATTTCCACAATGGTTTATGTCGCTATCGTAGCAGTGTGAGTCAGAAGCCTTGTTTGATACTACTGATAATTAATTAAAACGACACCCCCCCACTTTTTGAAGCTTTTTTAATCTACACTATCCGCATGGATGAAAAGATAATTAAACAAGGTCTAGATGCAATCGCCTTAGTTGATAAAGATGTCGCTAAAGCATTACCTGTATTTGGCTACCCACCCCCACGGATTCGCCCGGTTGGGATTGAAACTTTCTTCTCTATTGTCGTAGGTCAACAATTATCTACACACGCAGCAGCGGCCATTATGCTTAGGGCAAACGAGTTATTACCTGAGATTACAGCGCAAGCCATCTTGACTAAAACCGATGAGGAATTACGTGGCGTTGGTTTATCTAAACAAAAAGTCATTTACGTAAAAGGTATGGCTGAAGCTATTCTAAATAAGCAGTTTGATCCAGATGCTTTAAGCGAGCTTGATGATACAAGCGCTATTCAAACCATCACTGCTTTAAAAGGTTTTGGCTCTTGGAGTGCGGAAATTTACTGTATGTTCTCATTACAACGACAAGATATATTCCCTTCGGGTGATCTAGCTTTGCTCATCGCTTTACAAACACTCAAAGGCTTGGATGACAAACCTACGCCTAAAGCTGCTCAAGCCATTATTCAGCATTGGTCACCTTGGCGTTCAGTAGGCAGTTTATTTTTGTGGCATTACTATCATGGCGCTCCAACGTAAAGAAAACACTAAAAGTGCAATGTGCATTCTGATAGCAACAGTGAATTCCTATTGTGAGAATGTATTGTGATCTTCTTTTATATTCACTTTGAACAATATATTTTTCTAAGTTCTAAACCGAAAAATCTAGCTTTTAGGCTTATTTAGATAAGTTTATGTAAGCGTATGTAAAGAAATGTAAAGAAGGAAACCTATCTTTGTTTTGCCCCTCTGAACTAGGGTAAGTTGCAATAAAGCGACAACAACTCGACAACAACGCGACAACAAGGAGCAGAACATGAAACATACAATACTAATCGCATTACTAGGGGCTACTATTTCTTTAGCTACGCCGTCTTTATCATTTGCAGATAACAGTTATAAATTTAAGAATGGTTCTTTAGATCACAACCATAGTCATAAGCGAAATAAGAACCATACTCGTAACCATAAACACGATCAAAAAAGATTTGTTGCAAAACCTCCGAAGCCACATCAGATCATTAAAAAGATCAAACGTGATTTAAATAAGATCCGTCATCATGACAAGCGTGTGACAAAACATAACCGTCGTCATGACAATAAACATGGTTATAACAAGCAACGTCATAACAATCATAATGATTATCGGAATAACTATCGCCAAAACCATAATTACCATAACGACAATCCTACATTTTCAATTTCGTGGAATGTAGGCAACTCAACAATCTCATACGGTAATGATAGAAACTATTCTGCTTATAACAATGGCCACAACAAAAGCTATAACAAAGGACACAGAAGAAACCATGGTAAAAGAGTCTACGCTCGCATACACAAGCAAGCACAACGTATCCAACAGGGTATTCATAGTGGTCAACTGGTAAGACGTGAAGTCAGAAAGCTAAGAAATGAGCAACGTGATATTAAACAAACGTTGAATCATTATAAGCGTGATGGTCGATTGAATAGACGTGAAGCGAATCAATTACATCAATTACTAGATGTTGCTAGTAACCGTATTCACCGTAAAAAGCATAACCATTTAACACGTCATACAAGACATCATAATCAGTATGTTCAGTTTTAAAATAAGATAAGAAGCTCTTAAAAGAGACTGTTAAAAGAAAGCCCAGATAAATCTGGGCTTTTTAATGGAGAGTCATAGTGCTGAATCTACAAATAAAAGAATTGAATCGTTATTTAGATGTTTTATTTTTCACATCATCTAATTTATCTTTGACCGAATCAGCAACATCATCAGCCACATCTTTAGCTTTATCCACCGCTTCTTCAGCTGCGCTTTTCACTTCATCTTTTAAATTATCTAAAGCATCAATCACCGATTTTTTACAAAAGATTGGACCGATAATTTTAGTCCCTATGCAGATACCTGAAATTGCTACAAAGGCCGTTGATATCAGTCCTATAATGGCGAAAAACTTACCGAATAAAACCGTTAATAAAAATAGTAATGACAACATGCCAAAAACTACACGCATTTCACATTTTAAATTTTTCTCAAACATACAATATCCCCGTGTTTTAAAATAAGTTCCTTAGAAATGTTATAGCATGGTTTTGTCATAATGAATTCGTCTTGGTGTATTGAGATTGTTAATCATTAGCATCATAATCAAAACTAAATTAACAAATATAAACAGCTAGCAGATAAATAATATGCCCAATTTAAATGACTTAAGCGAATCACAAATCACTGAAAGCCTCACTTTAAATACAGCTGTTACCTATGATTTAGGCGAAGAATTACTAAAAAGTGATTATAAAAAAGCCAGCGTGTTGATTCCTTTTGTTAGAGAAAATGACGAATGGCATATTCTATTTATTCGCCGCGCAGAATCCGAGAAAGATCGTCATAGCGGGCAAGTTGCATTTGTAGGTGGAAAAGCAGAATTAACGGATGATTCCAGTATTGCTACAGCCTTACGCGAAACACATGAAGAAATTGGCGTTAATCCAAACCATGTAAACGTTCTCGGCAAAATCAGTTGCCATTATTCAGTCAGCAATTTTCAGATTACACCCGTTGTAGCAACCTTACCTTGGCCATATGATTTCACCTTGCAAACGAGCGAAGTTAGTCGTACTTTTACATTACCGCTAAGCTGGCTAGCAGATGATAATAATTACGAAATCAGAAACCGCCATCCACCGGAATCTAAACAAGCAGTGCCTGTTGTTTTCTTTAAAGAATACCAGGGCGAATTACTCTGGGGTGCGACGGCGAGAATAATATTAACTCTAACCCAAGCATTAAAACGATATAAAGAATGATAGTCCTGTAGCGCAATGCAATGCGTTATCGAAGTATGTCGAAACTGTATTGAGCGTAGTCTAAATGACACCCCCCCACTTTTTATCTATTTTTTGCTATTATCACACTCACTATAGCAACCCTTAAAGGAGCTAGACATGTCTTATCAAGCTGGCATTATCGAAGATATTCCGAATTTAGCCCGTTACCAATTTTTTCGCCTTAAACCTGGCGCTGATCCAAGCCAGGGGCTAGAAGCTTTGGCTCATATCACTATCAACGCTGATATTGTGATTGGTTTAGGTCAATCATTACTCTTATCCATGGATGCCAACATCCCCAATATGAGAAAAATGCCTGATTTCAAAAGTAACGATTCGGTAGTCCCTACAATTCCAACTACTCCAAATGATCTTTGGTGTTGGATTAGAGGAGAAGACAGGGGTGATTTACTGCACAAAGCGCGCTTAATAAAAAGTATTTTATCTTCTGCGTTTGAACTTGATCGTGTAACTGATGCGTTTAAATATGATAAATCAAGAGACTTAACTGGATACGAAGACGGTACTGAAAATCCCAAGGGAGATGATGCTTTAGAAGCAGCCCTATTAAACTCTAGCCAGCTAGGTTTACATGATTCGAGTTTTGTTGCTGTTCAACAATGGACGCATGACCTTGATACTTTTCAAGCCATGACACAGCAACAACAAAATCATACTTTTGGCAGAGATCAAGAAAGTAATGATGAATTAGAGGATGCACCCGAATCAGCGCATGTTAAACGCACAGAGCAAGAAGACTTTGACCCTGAAGCTTTTGTTGTCAGGCGTTCGATGCCATGGGCAAACGAAACTGAAGAAGGCTTAGTGTTTGTTTCCTTTGGTAAATCTTTTGATGCGTTTGAAGCACAGATGAATCGTATGTTAGGGAATGATGATGGAATTGTTGATGCTTTATTCAACTTCACTAAACCCATTACAGGTAGCTATTTCTGGTGTCCGCCTGTGATAGATGGAAGATTAAATTTAAGCGCCGTTTTAGACGCTTAAATCATTTATTTTATTCAAGAGTATTTACGAAGGCAATTTCCAATCTGGTCTAATTGCGTGACAGGTATAACCGGTAGGATATTTCTCGATGTAATCTTGATGCTCAGGCTCAGCTTCCCAGAAATCACCCGCTGCTTTAACTTCTGTGACCACTTTACCAGGCCAAAGACCAGAAGCATTAACATCATCAATGGTTTTTTCTGCCATCGCTTTCTGGGCATCGCTAGTGTAATAGATACCCGAACGATACGATAAACCGCGATCATTGCCTTGTTGATTCATTGTTGATGGATCATGGATCTGAAAGAAAAACTCCAGCAAGGTTCGGTAGCTAATCACTTCAGGATCAAACTCAATCTCGATGCCTTCGGCATGTGTGCCATGATTTCGATAAGTGGCGTTCTCAACATCACCACCTGTGTAACCAACACGAGTTGTAATAACACCAGAGCGTTTGCGAATTAAATCCTGCATACCCCAAAAACAACCACCGGCAAGTACTGCTATTTCATTACTCATTTATTGCTCCTAACAATTATTGGACTTAATTAGTGTTGATTTATCATACAAAAAGAGCAGTATTATTGACCGCTTTTACTGAGCTAAATGAAGTCTGTTTAACACACCCCCCACCTTTTTCACTCTTTATTCTAACTCTTTGGTTCAGCTATAGCTGTTGTCATCGTTACATATTGTCTGGTGATTTAAACAAAGAGCTATTGATAACGTTAGGGCATGTTTAATTTTTTCAATTAACTCTCCGAAAGATTACTCTTTATTTTTATAAGATAGAAAACTTAAAATTTATCTTAATCGTTATTTAGATAAGAATATTACAATGAAATCAATCTCAAACCAGATGCTAATGCCTGTGAATGATTGTGAATAGATACCAAAAAGTGATCGATTTAGGGATTTTTAAAGAATAAACAATCAAGAATTAAAAAAGCCCCAGTCTACTAATAAACTAGGGCTTTTAGGGAGAGTAAAAATGTAATCGTAGTTATACCTGTAAATTAAATTCTACCGCTTACCGATGTAACTTCAGTGTTAAGTGATGGTGCTTGGTAGCTAACTTTTTGCATTTCTACCGACTCAGTTGCTATTGCATTTAACTCCCATGCAAATAGATTATCTCTGTCTTCTGCGAAAGCAGTCGTTCCTGCGAAAAGTGTTGCTAGTAATGCGCTTGCTAAAATTGTTTTAATGTTCATGTCTAAATACCTTTAAATTTGTTTGATTAATTTGTTTGTTGCTAAATAAGTAAATGGGTTAATGTAAATTTTTTATAATCGACCGCTTTTTACAGCTTCATAATCTACAAGAGACGGCGCTTGATAAGTCACTTTTGACGTTTCTACCATCTCAGTTGCAGCTGCATTTAATTCCCAAGCGAATAGATTATCTCTGTCCTCTGCGAATGCCGATGTACCTGAAAAAAGTGCTGCTAGAAGTATGCTTGCTAAGATTGCTTTAGTGTTGATGTTCATAATTTTTACCTTTAAGTTTTAAGTTAATGTTTCTAGTATTTTGCTGAGACTAGTTTGTCTCGGTCTTGGAATTAGAAACGTGAATTTATTTTTTTTGGATTCAAATTATTTTGAATTTATTTTTTTCAAATGATCAAATAATGTCTTTATTTACATGAATTATTTTTAGTCTGATTATATTAAAATACTGTAAACCATTGTTTTTATTGGTGAATTAAAAAGAGATTTTTAATCATTAAAAGTGATATAGACGTGTTTTTATATGCCAAAAAAAGATTTAATTATTTTTTAAAAAAAGTGAAATTACATTTATCACAGACGAAAAACTCTACTTTCATTCCAAATAAAAGCAGTGAATTTGTAGTTAGCGCGTTATCTATTGTTAAAATTTAGACTAAATAATGATTCTTATAATTTATAAAAAGACAAATCCAACAATGATTAAAAGATAGATTTTATGAAGTGTACGAGCGGAAATTTTTAACTAAAGCAATCGATCAAATGTGATGACATGAAGTAAAACGATTAAAACAAACTGGTTTTAATCACATCTAAAGACGTATCAGTTTCGATTTTGAACCAATCGTTAATAAGATTATAAGAAATGGATAGAGAGCTGGGTGGAGAAATATTGCCTTGAAGTATTTCAACTTTTAATTCATTCGCCGTTAACCACATTGCGTGCTCAAGGTCATCTTGTTCAAAATCAAGTAAATCTGAGGTTGCCTCTGCGGTATAGCCCAACATAAACGAATTAGGAAAAGGCCATGGTTGTGAGGAGTGATAATTGATGTTTTCAACGGGAACATTCACTTCTTCCATCACCTCACGCTCAACGGCATGTTCAAGTGTTTCACCCACTTCTACAAAGCCGGCTAGCACCGAATACATCTTTTCAGGCCAATATTCTTGACGCGCCAATAAGATCTTATTGCCTTTTGTCACTCGCATAATAACCGCAGGATTAATTCGAGGATATTCGATATGGCCACAAGCTTCACCAGAACATTGCTGCATGCTGCCACCCTCTTTTACCTCAAGCGTTGATCCGCAGCGTGTGCAAAAACGAGTATTCATATGCCAATGATTTAATAAGCTCGCATAAGAATACATCGATGCCATTTCTGAGCATATTTCAGGTGCAATTTCGCGAAGAGAAAGATTTTCTATGCTGTGAATGACTTTTGCATTGATTCTACCATTGCTTCCATCATTGAGATCATTTAACTCATCAGCATCGCTATCATTAATGAGTTCAGCTGAAGTACTTGAATTAGTTTTATGCGCATCCTTAAATAGATGTAATAGATTATTTAGTGCTATCTCAGGCTCAGTTATATTCACCAAACAGACCGGCGTATTATCTGTTTTTTTGAGTCCCAACAGCGATGGTTTTGTTGTGATATTTAAGGATTGAAACTGTTCATGCGAAAGAATCACAGGAGCACGATTGATAGTTACTATATTTTGCCCATGTATATTGTGACCGCCTTGATTTTGACCATCTGGATTCCGACCATCAAAAAGTAAATATTCAGTTTGAGGATTGGTAAGCTGAGCAATAAGCCACTCTGGGTTTTTACGTTCAAGTGACACACGATCCAAAGGTTGGGCAGTGAATGAATTTTGTAACGAACAACAAAGGTGGTCCATATCGGATTTCTTTATTTTGAGGAAATTAAGGAATTTATACTAGCAACAGAACAACAATCGATTGCTGGATTAGTTAATCAAAAAAGATTTCAATTTGTAGAGATCTTTGCACGAGAGAATGGCGAGATAAAAAATAGCGTAATTTCAACTATTTTTCTTAAAATTGAGCTTAATAGCAGGGCTATTGAGCGAATTTTTAAGGAGAATAGGAGGGATTTAAGCACTTTTAATCCGTCATGTCTCTCATGCAAAGGTCTCTTGTAGCTTATAGACTGCAATTTTATGCTTTAAAAGCACCCCCCCTACTTTTTATACTTTATCTAACGCATTCTCAAGCCTTGCGAGCCACATAAACCGAATTGCTAGACTCCGATTGAGTATAAGGATTTGCAAAAGTCACGATATGCGCTTCTGATGATGCAAATACACTATCCAATAAAGTGGTAAAACGCTCGTCGGGAAAATCATCTGACCATAAGGCAAATACGCCACCAGAATGAATTTTATTTGCTACCGCTTGTAAACCTTGTTCGCTATAGAAAGTGTGATTACTTTGCGTTAGCCAAAAATCTGGAGTGTGATCAATATCTAATAATACCGCATGTACTTTTTGATCATCGTTGGCTGGGCCGAAACCATTACTTTCTGTCGTTGCCAAAGCAAAGAAATCCCCTAATACCAATTCGCATCTATCGTCAGCGTTTAACTCGGCGCCCATCGGTACCAACTCTCGCTCATGCCAATCAATAACAGGTGCCATCACATCTATGACTTTTACAGATGCAACGTGTTGATTTTCTAATGCAGCAAAAGCCGTATAACCTAATCCTAAGCCGCCAACAATAACGTCTATTTTTTCATTATTAAATGTCTCTTCGCTAAGTTTAGCCAAAGCTAAATGCGCGAGTTGCAATTCAGCTTCTACAAATAGACTCGACATCAAAAATTCTTCATTCATTTTAACTTCGTAAATCAGAATATTATCTAGGCGAGGTTCGCTACGTTTACGCAGGCTGATCTCACCCAGAGGCGTGTTTTGAAAGTCTATTTCTTCAAAGATGTGCATTAATTTATTCCAAGCATGACTAAACTCAATTATTCGTTGTCTTAACGCTAATCGCAAGCATTCTAGGGTTTATTGCAAATATCAATCACATGTCTTTTCAACCCTATAGAAATATTCACAAAAATAAGGTAAAAAGGCGTATCAAAACATCGAGGTGACAAAAATCAAAATTCCAAAAAGAATTCAACCGCTGGTTGATGACGGTTTAGTCGATGACGTTATTGGTAGGCTGATGAGTGGTAAAGAAGCCGATGTCTATGTTGTCACCTGTGGTGATGAAACACGTTGCGCCAAAGTCTATAAAGAAGCCGCTAAACGTAACTTCAAAAAGGCTGTGCAATACACTGAAGGACGTAAAGTCAAAAACAGTCGACGCCAACGCGCCATGGAAAAAGGCTCTAAATTCGGTCGCCAAGAACAAGAGAAAATCTGGCAGAACGCTGAGGTTGATGCACTGTATTTATTGGCTGGGGCAGATGTGCGTGTGCCTGAACCTTATGGCATGCTTGATGGTGTGTTGTTAATGGAGCTAATAACCAAAGACGGCGAAGTTGCACCGCGTTTAGGTGATATTACAATGACCGAAGAAGAAGCCATCGGCAACTTCGCAATTGTAATGCAAGATGTGGTTCGGATGCTTTGCGTTGGAACAGTTCATGGAGATTTATCAGAATTTAATGTATTACTTGATGATTATGGCCCTGTGATTATCGACCTACCTCAAGCAGTCAATGCCGCTGCTAACAATAACGCCAAATCTATGTTGTTGCGCGATGTCGAAAATATGGTAAATTATTTTGGCCAATTTGATCCTTATCTACATGAAACAAAATTTGGACAAGAAATCTGGCATTTATTTGAAGAAGGCAAACTCAAACCAGATACCGTTCTAACAGGTGAATTTATTGACCTAACCCCGGATGCTGATGTAGGCGCAGTACAACTGCAGATTAAAGAGGCCTATGAAGAGGAGCAACGACGTTTAGAGCGATTGCGTGAAAACGAAGCTCAATAAACGCTTCGTTTTAAGCAAAAACGCCAATGACATTA
>CALFUP010000109.1 GCA_937929875.1 uncultured Cocleimonas sp.
TGTCATTTCAATTTTTGCTGCAGTAATACGACCATCGTCATCATAACCGACTTCGTATTCATAATAACAACAGTGACGTTTTCCAGTCGCTAAGAAATCATCATCACGATCTAAGCGAAGCTTAACTGGGCGACCCAAGTGATCAGCACAGATTGAAGCAACGCAGGCGAATAAGCCAGATTGTGATTCTTTACCGCCAAAGCCTCCGCCCATACGACGAGTTTCAACAACAATTTGATTGAAATCACGCTTTGTAGCATGCGCAACTAAGTGCTGCATTTCAGTAGGATGTTGGGTCGAGCAATAAACTAATAAGCCGTTATCTTCTTTTGGAATAGCATAAGATATCTGACCTTCGAGATAAAACTGCTCCTGTCCACCTACATAAAAAGTGCCTTTGCTTTGATGGAGTGAATTAGCCAGTTTTTGTTCTGGCTCACCGCGTGTTAATTGCATGGGTGGAACGACAAAAGAGGCTTGTAACTTTGCCTCTTGTGGAGTCATTATCGCAGGTAAATCTTCGTATTCAACTTTCGCTAACGCTGCGGCGTGGCGGGCTTCCATATAGCTGCCTGCAACGACGACGAACATTGGCTGACCAACAAACTGCACTAAACCATCTGCCAGAATGGGATCATCCTTAATGATCGGGCCACAATCGTTTTCTCCTTTAATATCTTTTGCAGTAAATACTGCGACTACACCTGTTGCAGCTTCTACTGCTGATAAATCCATACTGGTGATTTTGGCGTGAGGGCGTTGACTTAAACCTAATGCTGCAAATAAAGTACCACTAACTTCTGCGATATCATCAACATAAACCGCTTCACCTGATACATGCAGATGTGCTGATTCATGAGAAGGCGATAGATTCTTGATAGGAGATGGATTCTTTATTGGAGAGTTTGACGATTTTGACATTAGCTTTCTACCCTCACAGGAATATCACTTATATCAGCACTATTCGCAAACACGTTTAGGCTCTCATTAGATAATGGATTCTCTGAACGAGTTTCTAAGTAAAAACGGTACAAGAGATTAGCAGCAGATTGCATACGGTTGTCACTGCTAGCACGACCATCACTCATTGGCGCATAGTCTTGTTCCATGATTTTCATCGCATTTTTAACAGATGATTCATTCCAAGTCTTACCTATTAAACTCTGTTCAGAAAGAGTCGCTCTTTTAGGTGTTGCGGCCATGCCGCCGTAGGTTATTAGGCAACTTTCAACGATGTCATTTTTAAGTACGAGTGAAAATGCAGCAAAAACAGCTGAGATATCAGAGTCATAACGTTTAGATAATTTGTAACAGCGAAATACTCTTTCAGGTATTGGCAAAGGCAAGTGGATCGCTTCGACCACTTCATCTGCACGCATATCTTTTTTCATGTAATCCAGATAGAGATCTTCCAGGAGCATTGTTCTTGAGCCTTTAGCACTCCTCAATACAACTTTAGCACTAAGGGAAATTAATGCGGGCATCGAGTCACCAATAGGTGAGCCATTTGCCACATTTCCACCTAAAGTACCAACATTACGAATCGGCCTTGAAGCAAAGCGTTCCCACATTTCGTCCATTTCAGGGTAATATTTTGAAATGGCTTTATAAGCATTGCTTAATGATGCGCAAGCTCCGATTCTTAAATTGTTATCATTGACTGCAATCTCTTTAAGCTCGGCAATTTCACCAATGTAAATGATTGGGTTTAACCTTCTAAACTGCTTATTAACCCATAAACCGATATCTGTACCGCCAGCAAGAATAGTCGCTTCGGGGTATTGGGCTTTTAGTTCTGCTAGTTGTTGAATGTTTTTAGGAGCAAAAAATGTATTGCCTTTATAGTCATAGACCAAAGCATCATCGTGTTGTATTTCAGCTAAGTCTTTTCTTAATGTATCCGAATCAAATTCAACAGCGGGTAAGTCGAACATGTTTTGTGCAGCTTCTAAAATAGGGCGATATCCCGTACAACGACATAAATTTCCTGTTAAGGCGCTTCTAATCTCATTTTGATCTGGTTGAGTATTGCTTGCTTGATATTGGTTGTAAACATTCCACAAAGACATGATGAAACCAGGTGTGCAGAAACCACACTGCGAACCATTGTGATCCACCATAGATTGCTGAACAGGGTGTAAACTGCCGTCTTCTTGGCGCAAATTTTCAACAGTAAATAAAGCTTTGCCATCTAGTGTGGGTAAGAACTGGATACAGGCGTTAACTGTTTTTAATTCTGGTTTGTTGTTAACCAGTTCTCCAATAACGACAGTGCATGCGCCACAATCACCCTCTGCACAACCTTCTTTAGTGCCCATGAGCTTTTTATTTTCACGAAGATAATACAATACTGATTGTGTTGGGTCAGCGTTACTGACTGATACTTTCTCTCCATTTAATAGGAATTGTATTGGTTTGGTTTGATTTGCACAGGAATTCATCTTAGTAAAGTAGCACATTGGATGTTGATCGAGTAGAACAGTTTCAAGTCTGGGCGATGCTTTTTTGGCATCGCTATATTGTAACTATCAATGAACCTATCAAAGAACATATCTATCTAACCGCTCGCTTAGCAGTTTCAAAATGGCTTCGTTTATAGGGTTGGTTTCTTGCTTCTGATTTATGCAAATAGTAAATGTCTGAGTGAAACTCTGATTTTGGCTGACGAGCGGAATATGCACTAATGCACCACTCCTAATAGATTCTTCAAGTCCAATAATAGTCTGAAATCCAATTCTTGATTCTTTACCTAACATCGAACGTAAGAACTCAATAGAGTTTGA
>CALFUP010000110.1 GCA_937929875.1 uncultured Cocleimonas sp.
AACCAAAGCAACAGGGTACCTCATGAAACCAATAAGACAAGAACAACTATTAAAAAGTCTACAACAAGCACGTTCACTGAATCGCGCACAGCGATCAAAAGTGCTGGATGATAATGAAGTTACTGGTGCAGGACGCAAACATATATGCGCAAGAATGCGCGGCAATTTGGAGTTAATTCCGATTGAAGATGTATACTATTTCCAAGCAGACCAAAAGTACGTAACAGTACGTCACAGACAAGGTGAAGTGATTATCGAAGAGTCACTAAAATCACTTGAGACTGATTTAGCGGATAAGTTTATTCGTATTCACCGCAATGCTTTAGTAGCAAAAGCCGTATTACGGGCCTTGCGAAAAACAATATTGGTCGTGTGCAAGTTAAAATCGAAAAGATTGATGACAAGCTAGAAGTAAGCCGACGTCATGTCGCTGAGATTCGACGCTTTGTTCGTAATCGTTAAGTTTTAAGGTGTTTTTCGCTGTTGAATAAGTCTTCAGTTGAAAATTACAATACGATTTACATAGAAATTGGCCCAATTTATTGGGCCTTTTTTGTATCCTGATTTTATGTTCTAGTTTTAATTACTTATCAAAGCGACAAGCTCATCGATTTGCTCATCTACAGATGCACTGAACAATTCAAGACTGTTGATACCGATGATTTTTACTGCCTTTTCCTCACCCGAGTGATCTAAAAATATAAGTGTTGGTGTTAGCCGAGAATCATAAGTATCAGCCAATTTAGAAGCCTCAACCCTATTCCCTTTAAAGTCAGTGACAAACTCTGCTTTGTCTATTTGTAATTTACGTATAAATACTCTTTTTTTGTATTCACCACTTCTTTCCATCGGTGACAGTATTTCTGCATCCATTACTGCACAGTAATGACAGCCTTCAGTATGCAACATCATGACCAGACCCATTTTATTCTGCTTCATTTGCATTGATAGTTCTTGAAAATTGTCTTCTTCCAATACCGCGCTATCTTCGATAGCAAAAATTGTAGTTGATATAGAAAATAACATGAGAATTGAAATGAGAAACTTCATAGAACGGTTTTGCCTCATCATGGGTTTTAACGTAAAGTCAGGCTTGTTTCAGCATTATAATGTCATGCATAAAAACAGAACCACGAGTAATTTAGAGATTACATTAATTTCTTAGTTCAAAACATTCTAAAGAAAGATTTAACCTATGTCTAAAACCATCCGTATAGCGACTAGAAAAAGCCCACTAGCCCTATGGCAAGCCGAAGAAGTCGCTCGCCAACTAAAGCATTATCATCCTGAGATTAACGTCGAACTAGTCACAATGATGACTCAGGGAGATATTATTTTAGATACTCCGTTAGCTAAGATTGGTGGCAAAGGCTTATTCGTAAAAGAACTTGAAAATGGCATGCTAAATGGTGATGCTGATATTGCTGTACATTCTATGAAAGATGTACCTATGATGCTCCCTGAAGGATTGCATCTATCAGTGATAATGGAGCGCGAAAATCCTACCGATGCTTTTGTTTCTAATACGGTAAAGTCAATTGATGACCTGCCGCAAAATGCTCGAGTTGGCACGTGTAGCCTACGTCGTCAAACACAACTAAAAGAACGTCGACCTGATATTGAAATATTGGATTTACGCGGTAACGTGAATACCCGTTTGGCTAAACTAGATAATGGTGAATACGATGCGATTATTCTCGCTTCAGCTGGCTTAATGCGTTTAGGTTTTGACGATCGAATCGTTCACAATATCAGTACTGAACAAAGCTTACCCGCCATTGGACAAGGCGCTGTGGGAATCGAATGCAGAGCTGACGACGATGAGGTTAATGCCCTCCTCGCACCATTACATCATGGAGAAACCGCGATTCGCGTCAATGCAGAAAGATCATTAAATGCTCGCTTAAATGGTGGCTGCCAAGTACCGATTGGTGGTTTCGCTGAATTAGATGGTGACCAAATTAGGTTGAGAGGCTTAATTGGATTCCCTGATGGTTCAAAAATCTTCCGCAGTGAAAAAGTGGCTTTGCAAGAACATGCTTACGAATTGGGCATCGAAGTAGCCGAGGAACTTTTAGAGCAAGGTGGCGGTAAAGTATTACAGCTATTGGGTATTGATTTTTAAAAATGACACACAGCTCTCTCGTCAATAGTGCTCTAGATGGAAAGTGGATTGTGATAACTCGACCAACGCATCAAGCTGAGTCCTTATCTAAAAACATTCAAAAAGTGGGGGGGTGTGCTTTTCATTTCCCTTTAATTGAAATAACGCCTTTTAACGATGATAGAACTAAACAAATACTAAATACACTTGTTGATTATGACATGGTCATTTTTGTCAGCAGCAATGCTGTCGAACAATGTATAAAACTAGTCGGTAATGATGTTTTAAAAAGCAAAATTTTAGTTACGGTCGGCAAGAAAACCGCTGCAACGTTAGGCAGTTACAATTTATCTGTTGATTACTGCCCTAGTAAGTTCTTTAACAGCGAGGCTCTGCTAGCTATTAAAGAATTCAGAGAAGTAGCTGTTGGACAAAACATAGCAATCATTCGTGGCTCAAGTGGTCGTGATTATCTAAAAAACGGATTGATAGAATTAGGCGCTAATGTTGATTACATAGATGTTTACTCAAGACATTGCCCACAGCAAGACCTTAATGAACTAAAGACTGCTTGGGAACAACAAAAATTAGACGTAGTTTTGTTAACAAGTGCCTCAAGTACGGCTAGTTTTTTTGATTTGGCCAACTCTCATTTAAACAACAACGAAGATTGGATCAATCAACTGACTGTGTTAATTGGCAGCTCACGAATGCAACACGAGATTCCTAGCCATTTTAAGGGTAAGATATTGGTCGCAGAAGATCCGAGCGATGTAACACTCCTCAACAAGCTGATATTAGAACTTAAATAATAAGTTAATTAAAATATGGACGACCAACTTAAACTTCTCAAAAAAATAAATCGCCGTTCGCGATTTACTCAATTCCTTGCTTGGCTGGCATTGTTTTTTACTGCGGTCGGTATTGCAGCTGGCTATAAAAACTGGTTGAGAATACATGATAAGGCAAAGCTTGCTTTACGCCAGATAGAAGAAATTAGAAGTGAAATTCCTAATTTTGCTTTACAGGAAAAACTCGCCATTCTCGAAAAAGAACTAAATGATAACTTTAAAGAAAATAAAGCCCACCTCGATGAAGCGATGCATGAATTGCGAACCATTCAAGACAGCACTCAACATATAGCAGACAGCGTTTATGCACAAGCGCAAACCCTCACTCATCAACAAGCACCGGTAAAGATACAAACGCCTACTCTAAAAGACTGGTCACTTGGCGAAGTCCATTTTCTTTTGCAAACGGCGGTACAGCAGTTTGAATTGAAAAAAGATAAAGACAGTGCGATTGTTTCGTTCAAACTTGCTGATACTCTATTGTTAGAGCGAGGAGAGCTAGATCTATTACCTGTGAGAAAGCAGATCAGTGAAGATATCGCGATTGTTAATCAGTATGCTGCTGTTGATATTTCTGAAGTATCAGAAAAAATTGATGATCTATTGAAACAACTTGAACCAGTAACCAAACAAGCCCCAGAAAGTAGCGAAAACATTCAACTTATACCTTCTAGTGACAATTCAAAAGACGTCAAAGCAGCAGATAGCAAAGCTAAAGAAACACTTGTAAGTCGTGTAAAAAAGACGATTAATGATGCCGTTATCATAAGGAAATTAGACAAGCCACTGCAAGAAGACCTAGACTTAGATTCTAAAGAGCGCTTATATCAATTGTTCTCATTACGCTTTGAAACACTTAAAATTATGTTACTGCAGGGTGATGATGTTAATTATCATAAACAAATTGAAAGAATTAAATCATTGTTGGTTAACTATTATTCTGCTGAAAAAAATACGGCTTATCTAGAGCAACTTAAAATTTTAGACCAAGTTAATCTGTCTCCAGAACTTCCAGATGCTAATGATTCATTGCAACTACTAGAAAAGATAATGATTGAAAAGAATATTATGGATAAAGATAAAAACCAAAATATCGAGGCGGAACTAAAATAATGCGTTACCTCTTATTATTTTTATTTATTGTAGGCGCATTTTGGCTTGGCATATCTGCAGTTCAGAATTCGTCTGACATCACTATAAATTACCAATGGGATGACAACCCAATGAGTGTCAGCTTAACAAGTACGACATTACTCATTGCAGGAATATTGGGTATCATCGCCCTCTATATTCTCTTTAGTCTTTTAAAGTTTATTTTTGGACTTAAGAAGCGCTTAAAAAATAATCGTAATGCCAAGCTTTCACTACAAGCGAAACATGAACTCACAAAAGGCTTAGTTCAGTTCACTGAAGGTCGATGGGAAGAATCTGAATATCTATTATTAAACAACGTTGTTCATTCTGAAACACCATTACTTAATTATCTTGCAGCATCAAGATCTGCACACATGCAAGAAGCCTATGATAGACGTGATGAATACTTAAAAACGGCTAGTGAGCAAGGAGAAGACGCTCAGATTGCTGTTGCGGTTTCACAAGCAGATATGCAATTTGCCAGTAATCAATTAGAACAGTCACGAGCGACTTTAATAAGACTGCTTGAAGCTTCACCGAAACATCCGTATGCATTAAAACTGCTAGCGAAAGTCTATTACCAACAGGAAGACTGGAATAACTTATTTACACTTCTCCCAGACCTAGACAATCTATCCCTGATTAAAGATCAAGATAATAAAAAATATCAGAAAACAGCGATCACAGGTATTTTCCATTCTTTGGCGAGAAAGAAGGATATCAAAAGCTTAAATGCTCTTTGGAAAAAACTACCAGATAATCTGCGTGAAAGTTCTGATGGGCTTTTATTATACTGTGAAGCTCTGAGTGAAGCAGGTGATGAGGAACAAAGTAATAAATTGCTGATTGAAAGCTTATCTAAAAAACCAGATGAAAAACTGTTTGAAAGATACGGTTTAATTAAACATGCTACGTTGGGCCAAGCAATTAAAGACGCAGAAAAATGGCTACCTGAAAACAATAAAAGCCCAATGTTACTGCTCGCATTAGCTCGTCTTAATCGCGAGTATCAATTATGGGGGAAAAGTAAGTCCTACTATAATCTAAGTTTAAACTTCTCACCTTCTTCTGCCGTCTATCTTGAGTTCGCTGAGTTGCTAGAAGAATTATCTGAAGTTGAAAATGCTCAGCAGTGTTACAAGCAAGGTTTGGAATATAATATCCACAAAAAGGGACACATCTTAAACTTAAAAGCACTCAGAAGCGTCGATACGAATAAAAGACGCACTAGAGGGGGCTAAATAAAATATTATTGGGGTGAATCTAGAACGTAAAACTTGATTTTTTTTCCGTACCCACTAACGGCTTTAATTTAGTTTCAAACAAGCTTGTGCGAATAAAATGCCCATCAAGAGTGTGCTCAACTTTCATGGCATGAGCGACTTGGTTTTCACCAACCACTACAAACAATCTGCCACCTGGCTTTAGTAGACTTTCGAACAAAGGAATATATTCAGGTAGAGATGCTGTCACCGCAATGACATCATATTTCTTTACTTTGCTCAAATCTGTCAGAGCATCTTTGGCTTCCAAAGTGGTATTAGAAATATTAACCATGGCTAATTTCTTTTCGGCTGATGCTATAAAGTCAGCATGTATATCAATGCTATCGACATGTTGTGACATATTCGCCATACAAGCTGTTACGTAACCACTGCCTGTTCCAATCTCTAGACATTCATCATCGATACTGATTTCCAACTCTTGCAGCATTCTTCCTTCAATGCGTGGGAACATCATTGCCTCGCCATGATCTAAGGGAACTTCAATATCAGCATACGCTAGGGAAGCCATAGACTCAGGAGCAAATAAATCACGAGGAATACTTGCCATCGTTTGAAGTACGGTGTCATCAAGAACCTCACACGGACGAATCTGTTGTTCGATCATATTGAAGCGGGCTTGCTGCATATCCATGTCATTATCCTAATTTAAGTGGACCTAATTTAAGTGGCGCTCATTTAGAAAACTATCTTAAGGTAAGCTGAGTTTTTTGCAAACACAAAAAAGCCCGAAAAAACGGGCCTTTTATGAATCAACCTAAAGTACTAGCTTATTTTCGTGCGCCAGGACCATTCAAAACAAGACCATTAGACATTACTGCTTGAAAATACTCCAAAGCTTTGTATTGGTCACTCTGTGCTTTAAAAGGCTTAGCTCTTATATTTTTATTACAACCACCATAGCGGCGATGTAAAGTACCTAAGTTACCCCACTTAGAACGAAACACAGGAAAATGCGAAGGATGACCTAGGGCAGGGCTAAGTGGTTCTGCTCGAACCTTTTTATTAGCATTGTAAACATGGCAATCTGCACAAGACATATTTAATTGTCCACGTTTAGAGTAGAAGAAAGTCTTACCTTTATTATACCAGGCTATCGCTTTTTTTGTTTTGGGTTGAACATCTATCTTCCCTCCTCTGCCAGCATAAGCTATGTGAGCAGATACAGCCGCAATATTTCCCTTCTTCCATTTAAAAGGCTTTTCGCCGTTATCCTTTAGGCATTTATTGATATCACCTTCTAGTGTAACAATAGTATCCTTCTCTTCATCGTGATACGGATATTTCGCACGTGTTCCAGAAATATCATCACCAAAGCAACTGGCGAAAGATTTACCATTTTTAAATGGTTTCTCCCAAATCTCCTCGCCCTTTTCTAAATCTATTTCATAAGGGGGAAACTCTTCAATTTCCATCCATTGCTCACGCGCATCTTCATTTAAAGCATATGTTCCGTTAATAAATTCATCTAGATTTGCTTTTGAACCTAGTGTTTTCTGTAAATAACCTCTTAAGGCCTCTGTATCTTCCGCTGGTGTCCCTGCGTGTACTGTCACAATAGTACTCAACGAAATTGCTAATAAAGCAAATAATGTAAACATTTTTTTCATTTTATTCCTCCTAAACTCTGCTCAAGTGACTAAGCAATCGAGCAGTATATTTTGGCAAAGCGATTAAGATATAGTGATAATTATTATTTTACGGTCTTCTCAAGAGAATCGCTTTTGTCCATATTGTCTTTCCAGCTCAGCTTAACCTTGTCACCTTTTGCGCCAGCATAGTTTAATGATATGAATGGGTTTTTTGAAATTGAGCCCGTCCAGTTTGCCATCATTATTGACTCACCATTCGCTTCTATCATGACTTCAGTGATGTAATGTGCAGGTATTTTATCGCCATTTTTCTTACGACGTAAACCAGTGTCCATCGGATGAGTTATCAAAGCTTTCACTTGAATCGAACCATCTTTATCTTTAGTACGTAATTTAATTGTTGATTTTGCCATGGTTTAGCCTCCGCATCCGCCTTTAGTTACTTTGATATTTGATTTAGCCGTATAGAACTTATCATTTGCTTTTACTATTGCTACTACATCAGTAGTCTTGGCCATTTTAAAACGCGACTTAACCGCAGCCTTAGCTTTAGCTCCAATTGTATACTTAGCAGCATATGGCGTAGGGTTGTTAGAGATAAGTGCAACAATCTCAGTTGTCCCTTCGATTTCAGATGTAATACCAACAGGCACTACTGCACCATTTTCTGCGATTTCTGGTGCTTTTATTTTAATCATTTCTGATTCAGCAACATCTGTAACACCCATTAATTTCATGGCTTCGTCTAATGACTTTGCTTTAGTGAAATCTTTTTCGTGCGACGCTGCAAATACAGCATTTGAGCTTATCAGGCCACTAGTTATAGCTGCACCTGTTGCACTTGCAACAATTGCGGTTTTCATGAAGCTTCTTCGTTTCATTTTAATTTCCTCTTGTACTATGTTCTCATCAATAATCTAATGAATTACCTAACTTACAAACTATAAATATATTCAGTGACCTTATCCAATTCGTCAGCAGTTAGGATGCCATGTGCCCCGAATGGAGGCATTATAGAATTTGGGTTTTTATCCCTTGCATCAGAAATTTGCGCTTTCAGAACTTCTTTGTCTGGGAAACGAGCTTTCATTACAATCAATGGTGGACCAATATTACCTGGCTGCTCACCACCACCCGTAATGAGGTGACACGCTAAGCAATTGCCTTTTTTGTTATTTAAAGCAATTTTCTTACCTTCTTTGATGACTGATTCGTCACTTGCATTAACTGTTGCAATGCTTACAACACTAAGTAATGTCAATGTTGATATAGCAACAGACACTAAGCGAAAGCTTTTTCGCATGTTAACCTCCTAGGTTTTACGTATTTTTCAAATTTTAATTATAATTTATTATATGTAACTTACATCAGGATAGCTCAAAATTATTAGGCGTGCAAAACCCATTAGAGATATAACCTTATAAACTCGTAGAACAGTTGATTAACTGCATGAGAGCTTATCTTTTAGATAATAAAAACTTATTTCTGATCCTTTTTTATACTCCGAATATTAACTAACATCTGCTGCATTTCTTGTAACTCTGTAATGCTCGAACCAGGAAACTTAATCGCTTGTCGCAATTGTAATTCTGCTGATTTATATCGTCCGGTACGAATACTTCTTTCTGCAACTGCTCTGTATGCCAAGGAGTTATTCCTCATCAAACGAGCGACTTCTTGTTTTATTTCAAATATTTCTAAACTCGTTTGTTCTGAAACGTTGATTTCTTCTAACACTCTCCAAGCTTGATTGATATTACCTGAGGACATGTAGGCTTGTGCTAAAGGGGCACTAATTGCTTCATTGCCAGGGTAGATTTTCACCAAGGGATTTAGCAATGCTATCGCCTTTTGGTACTGTCTTTTTTTAATATAAAGTTCAGCTAATAAAACAGCTTCACTAATATTTCTAGTATTTTTGATCTTACTGGTTTGAAGAGCTTGATCATATGCTCCACGTTGCTTTAGTTTTAATACGGTGGAATAATTTTTAATATTTTCTGACACGTTATTAGGTGCAGAAGAATTGGGAGTGGTAAGTGCTCTTACTTTTTCACGCATATATAAATAGCTAATATTTTCTCGTCCTTTGAAGGCACCATACTTTTTCGCACGAGTCGTCGTATCAGCGACACGTTTAACACTCAAAGGGTGATTCTGTAAAAACTCTCGTATGCTTGCAGTATTTGTATCGTCATATTGCTCTAGCTTTTGTAAAAAAGAGGGCATTGCTTGAGGATTAAATCCTGCGCTTGCCAAAATACGCAATCCTACTCGATCTGCCTCAGCTTCTGCGCTACGCCCAAAAGATAATTGTTTATGTGCAGTTGCCGCAAGTGCTGTATTTAAAATAGCTACACCCGCCTCTGAGTCTTGAGTAGCGGCAAGTGCCCCAACGACTAATGCTGCACCAGTGGCAAATTTATTTTTTTCAGCATCTGCAATAATTCGCTGAATATGTCGTTGGGTTACATGAGCTATTTCGTGTGACATTACAGCTGCCAGCTCACTTTCTGAATCACTGCGTAAGATTAAACCTGCATTAACAACCACCACCCCACCTAGCGTAGCGAATGCATTTACAGATAAATTTTTAGCTACAGCAAAGTGAAAAGGTGCGGCTGTATTTGGTGCACGCGTTGTGAGCTTATTTCCTAAAGAACGAATCCAGAGATTTACTTCTGGATTTTCTATTAGCGCTCCACGGGCTCTTAACCCTCTAAGCACTTTCAAGCCAGTTTCTGCCTCTTGCACAGCTGAAATGTAATGACCTGAACTGCCACCTATATCGGGTAAATTAAGGTCTGGCAACTCAAGGTTCAGTTCTGCTTTTACATTATTTGAAAGCAAAAAAAGACAGCAAAAGAATGCTGCAAGCTTATTTCTTTTATTCATATCATTTTGAGGGTCTAAAATTATAATAGTTCCTTAACTGTCACTCTAAGCAGAATAGCATACCGTGACCTAAGGAACCTCTGGCGAAGTCCAATATTTTTAAGCTTACAAAAAGCGTCTGGAACTTCCCTGAAAATTGTCGTAATAGAATGACTATTAAGCCTCACTTCAAGAAAGCTTCAGACACTTTTTCCTGTGTTTAAATTATATCGATTTAATCATAGGCCCCTTAAGAACATTAGCTTGACCAAATTCCATTGCAAAGGTAGCATCAAATTCATTAGAAAACTCTTATATAGATTAATAATAAGCAATCTGGCTGTTTTGCATTAAGTTCTTATTGGAATTCTTATTTAAGCTTCTAAAAAAATTACAAGTAAAATCCACAATAGAGTATTAACACCATGTCATTCAAAGAAGTCGATGCTGCTAAATTAAAAGAAATGATCGATGACGAAGGGGACAATCTTCTACTTTACGATATTCGCACTCCTGATGAATTTCAACAAGGAATGATCAGAGGTGGTAAATTAACGCCACTAAATGTTATACCTGCTGTGATGCATGAAATTCCTACTGATAAGACCATCGTTTTTTATTGTCGTAGTGGTGTTCGTTCTGCTCAAGCTTGTGAATACGTCAATGATCAATTAGGTCTAGATACGATTAACTTGGCAGGTGGTATTATTTCTTGGTATCAGTCAGGAAACGAAGTGATCAAACCTGAAGCTGGATAAGCATCGGAACAACATTACTTCAACTATAAGTCGATATTTACTATTGATTTCCCAATGAGAAGATAAAGAAACGTTTTAATTCGCTATACACCCTCCTCTAAAGAGCAGCTAAAGTAATAGTTTCGGTTCACTTAGCTTGACTTCTGCTAAGACGAAAAAAACAACACCCCCCTACTTTTTGATACTTATCTTACAAATTTACTGAGCTGTAACCTCTTTATATTGTGACAGCAGCCCGTGAATACCCTGTTCAAGACAAATAAAAGCTGTGAAAATCCTTTGCACGAAAGCGTTATCAGCCGTTTATTCATAAAAATATGAAATATTAGACAGACTCACGTATTATGCGTGCTTTGAAAAATAGGCAAAGGATCAAAGAAATTTGAATCAACTCACTGATTCTGGTTAAGACAACTTTCAATTTTTCTCCCTATTATGAAATTAACCAACTTAAACATAACAGCCTAAAAAGGAATTGTAATGTCTATAAAGAATGCATTCTATGCACAATCTGGCGGAGTTACGGCAGTCATCAATGCCTCTGCTTGCGGAGTAATTCAAACTGCTAACAAGCACAAAGATAAGATTGGAAAAGTCTTTGCTGGAAAAAATGGCATTATTGGCGCACTAACTGAAAACCTAATTGATACCAGTAAAGAATCTGACGAAGACATAGCTGCTTTACTGCATACTCCTTCGGGCGCTTTTGGCTCTTGTCGATACAAGATGAAAAGCCTGGAAGAAAATAAGGCTGAATATGATCGCCTGATCGAAGTATTCAAGGCTCACAATATTGGTTATTTTTTCTACAATGGTGGTGGCGATTCTGCTGACACTTGTCTTAAAGTATCCCAGCTATCTGAAAAAATGGGTTACCCTATCCAAGCAATTCATGTCCCCAAAACAGTGGATAATGATTTACCCATTACTGATAACTGTCCTGGGTTTGGCTCTGTTGCTAAATATATTGCCGTTTCAACTCGTGAAGCAAGTTTCGATGTAGCATCAATGGCAGAAACTTCAACCAAAGTATTCGTAATAGAAGTAATGGGTCGACATGCTGGTTGGATTGCTGCTGCCGGAGCATTAGCTGCTGATGAAGATAACGACATCCCTGTAGTCGTATTATTCCCTGAGATTAAATTCGACAAAGACAAATTTATAGCGCTTGTTGACCAAAAAGTAAAAAGCCACGGTTATTGTAGTGTTGTTGTATCTGAAGGGGTCGCATGGCCTGATGGCAGATTTTTAGCTGAACAAGATACTCGTGATGATTTCGGTCATGCACAACTTGGGGGAGCTGCACCTGTTGTCGCTAACATGGTTAAACAGGAACTGGGCTATAAATTTCACTGGGCTGTAGCTGACTACTTACAAAGATCTGCAAGACACCTAGCATCTCAAACCGATGTTGATCAAGCATATGCCTTAGGAGAAGCAGCTGTTAATTTGGCAGTTGCAGGTGAAAATTCAGTCATGCCTGCGATTATCAGAACATCTAACAACCCTTATCAATGGGAAATACAATCATGTGATTTAGCTGAAGTCGCGAATGTAGAAAAGATGATGCCAATGGAATACATCTCTGAAGACGGTTTTGGCATTACAGAAGCTTGTCGGGAATATTTACTTCCATTGATTGCTGGTGAAGCCTATCCACCTTACAAAAATGGCATGCCAAATTATGTGACCTTGAAAAAGCATTTAGCAGATAAAAAACTAGCTGAATTTAAAATCAGATAAAATAAACAAACCACAAAAATTTTAGCACTTACTCCTAAGTTTTTATTGCTTGATAGCAATCACTATTTGTCTGAAAAATGATACTACGATAAAAGTAATACCATCAATAAAGTGGGGGGGGTGCTTTTGATTACTTAAATTTTTATTTGAATGCAATTATAAAGTGGTTTATCACTAGCTCAAATATTTTCGCAGGTTGGCTTCTTTAATCGTGTTTTCAAATGCCTTGTAAGCATCAAAATCTACTCCACCTAAACCGGGTATTTCTTCTTGCGTTAATGCCTCTATTTTTTCTTCTGAGTGCTTGAGTTGTAATTTCAGTCGAGCATTCTCTTTTACAGATTCCGCGAAATAAGCCTTAACAGAATCGAGATCTTTGTCGGCTTGAGCTTGATGATTTTGTCCATAATGCCGGCATAACCACCAACCAATTGCGGTTCCAGCTAAAACGGCGAAGGTGCTCAACAATGTTATTTGAAGTAAAAAATACGTCATAAGATCTTCCTTGATTCTTAACATGAGCAATCCAAATATAACCAACAATGGGAAATTTGCTCAATAAATAACTGATCGCATTCCTTGCTACTCAGCCATAAAAAATTAAATAATAAATTGTCTGTCTATAGATATAGTGTAGCAACGAATCGGAAAAATGGGTTGCGGTTCATCTGCTTTAGCGGTATTTCCATCTGTACATTTGTACGGTTTTTATTCAATTGCTTGCTTTTTAATCACTTTGATTTTGAATAAGCAATCTACTGTCTACGTTATGAATTCCTAAAACACTTTGGATTTCAGCCTCAATTTGCGTAGCTTCATCTTTGTTTCGTGCGACTCCGTTTAAAATAACATCTCTTCCTTCAACTTTAATCACAGGATTTAATAATTGATGTGAATAATGCTTGGATAAGATCCTATTTTTCAAATCCAATTCCAGACCAGGCCTAAAGAAATAATTTGAAATCATCACTAAGGTTGCAATAACTAAACTCGCTAGCACTAATGAAAGCATCAAAGGACTCTTAGATTTTGGCACGGGTTTAAACATTTTATACAGCACGGGGCAATTCAAGTGAAAAACGAATGTATCAATAACAATGAAAAAGGTTCGAGCAAAAAAGATAGCTGGGATGAGAACAGTGATTAATGGACAAAGCTAAGATTGAGTTAATGTTTTTTGTAGTTTAAGCCATTGATCAGTTGACTCGCGGGATAAATTTAACTGATTACAAATTAATTCAAGTAAGGATGTATCGACTACTTTGAGTCTAAAATCTTGCATTTGCACGGTCTCAATATCACATACGATCTCTGTAAGCCTTTTTGAGAGTTTAATTGTATTTTTATTTTCAATAATGAGTCCTCTAACTCTAACTGCTCCTCGAATTTGCATATCAGCAATCTCATCTACTCTAGAAAAAAGTTGATCAAGAGTCTCAAATTTCTTTAATAATTTACCTGCCGTTGACATACCAACGCCAGGAACGCCTGGGATATTGTCCGACTTATCCCCGGCGATAGCTAATTGATCTGCAATTTGATTGGGTTTAGCGCCAAATCGTTTAGTGATTTTTTTTATATCAAGTTTTTCACCTCGTAGATACTCCCACCAATAATCTTCTTCTGTTACTAATTGAGCTAAATCCTTATCTGCAGTAATTAAATTAACTGGGATTGATTGCTGGTTTAAAAACTTAGCCCAAGTGCCAATTAAGTCATCCGCTTCATATTCAAGACTTGCTGCTTGATAAATACCTAAAGCTTCTATGAATTCACGACACAAACCAAACTGATAGCGCAATGATTCTGGGGCTGGTGAACGATTAGCTTTATAGTCAGGATAGATATCTCGACGATGGGATGTCGTTAAGCTTTCATCAAATGCAAATGCTATCAGCTTAGGATTTTCTGTTTTCAGCAATAGAAAAACAAACTCGAGAAAACCTCTAACTGCATTTATAGAGTTGCCGTGAATATCGGCACACTCAGGATAGGTGTACCAAGATTTGAACACATAGATGCTTGAGTCTATTAACCAAGCCCTTTTGTCTTTTTTCGAGATTTCTTTCATTAACAGTAGCTTAACTGCACCTTTTGATTAATTGTTTGTATATCCATTAGTCTGAGAATTGTTGTGACAAGCTCTGAAACTCGCTATATTTGCATTGCGTTACAAAATAATAACAATAAACACTAAAGGCAAACCCCATGAACAAAATATTTCCATTAGTGGTTTTATGCAGCGCTGCTATTGTAACAACACTTGTATTGAGTGGTTGTAATAATACGGCATCTGCAAGCACGGCAAAACCGCACCTTAAAACGTTTTTATCTTTACATAATCAGTATTGTGAAAAGAAATATAACGACCAAGAAACACTAACAAAAACACTAGAAGTCTCCGCAGAGCTTTCACTCGCAAAAGATTTCAAAGGTGTTTATGAGGTTCACAAACACGGTATAAGCTACGCAGTATCACCCGAAGAAGATGGCTGTACCACTGACGTGATGATTCAAACAGAGGACGATTCTGAGTTATTTAGCTTTGAAGACATTAATAAAGCATTGATCGATCTTGGATATGTTGAAACTGGTAAGCCCGTATCTCGAAAAGATATAGGAACTGATCAGTCAGAACTCACTATTATCGAAAAGAAATATGTCTCTCCTAAAGGGGAAATTACAGTTCTAGATTTTCCTCTTGAAAAGAAAGACAAATATTACATGACTCTTTTTGCAGAGAAATTTACCCAAGCAAAAGAAAAAAACAAGCAAAAAATCATCTCAACTTTGACGATGGCTGGTCTATAAAATACTGATTCGATAAACCCTTATCTGTGTCATTTAGATTCAGATTAGGGTTTATTCGTTCTTAAACATAAATTAGCTTTAGATAAGCTATAAAAAACAGCTATGTTGAAGACTTACGCTGAGCTTAGCCGAAGTATATCGAACACACCCCCCACCTTTTTTATCATTCTTCTAATACAATCTTCATCTATAAATTTGGTTTAAAACAACCAAACACCAATCGCAAGTCAAATCTCTAGCTATTCAAAATAGCATAAATCTCACCTAAACAAGTTACTTCCCTATTACTTCAATATTTTACGCCTGATCTTTTGAGCGGTATGATGCTTGTTTTTGATACCAAACAGCGACTGAATTGAAATGAACGACCTCTTCCCACCCATAAAGAAAAATCAATCCTTCTATTTAAATGTTGGTAATTCAGCTGATGATAGCGCAAATGAAAACCATGAGATTTATGTCGAAGAATGCGGCAATCCTGAGGGTCAACCCGTAGTATTTTTACATGGCGGACCAGGTGCTGGCTGTGAAGCGTATCATCGCCAACTGTTTGATCCTGAAAAATACCGCATAATACTATTTGACCAACGTGGTTGCGGACGATCTAAACCCCATGCCTCTCTCATTAACAACACGACTGATCATTTAATCGCTGACATTGAGATGATTCGAGAACATCTTGGAGTGAACAAATGGGTTGTAGCAGGGGGTTCATGGGGTTCAACCCTTGCTTTGGCCTATGCTCAAGCACACCCTACTGCAGTTTCTGGTCTCATTGTTCGAGGTATATTTCTCTCAACACCAAAAGAAATTCATTGGTTTTATCAAGAAGGCGCTAGCCAATTTTATCCCGATTATTGGGCTGATTTTTTACAACCTATTCCTAAGAATGAACAAGGTGACCTCGTCTCGGCATACCACAAAAGGCTAACTGGCGAAAATGAAATAGCAAGAATGGGAGCTGCAAAAGCTTGGGCTTTATGGGAGGCAAGGACGGCATCACTACAACCCAAAAATAGTTTACTCAACCATTTCGGCGATCCTAAAACAGCCTTGAGTGTTGCTAGAATAGAAGCGCATTACTTTATGAACAATAGCTTTTTTGAACCTGATCAACTACTTAATAATATGGATCGATTACAAAACATCCCTGGATTCATCATTCATGGCAGATATGACATGATTTGCACTATTAAACAGGCTTTCGACTTACATAAGGCATGGCCTAAATCAGAGCTTTTTGTTATTCATAATGCAGGACATTCTGCAGGCGAACAAGGAATAAGCTCAGCGCTGATAAAAGCCAGCAACGATATGCTGAAGCTACTCAAAGGTTAAAGAGGTTGTTATAAATGAAAAAAATGATGAACGTTAAATCATGATTGGACTAATCCAACGAGTGACTCATGCAAATGTTGAAGTTGCTGATGATCGTATCGCTGAAATTGATCAAGGTATCTTATTGTTACTAGGTGTAGAGAAGTTAGACACGGAGAAAAATGCACAAGACCTACTAAATAAGATCATCAACTTTCGTATATTCGAAGATGACGACCAAAAAATGAATCTATCCTTGTTGAATACCAATGGTTCCTTGCTTATCGTACCGCAATTTACTTTACCTGCAGATACGAGAAAAGGGACTCGCCCTAGTTTCGCTTCTGCAGCTCCACCTGATCTTGGCATAAAACTCTTTGAGCATTTTGTTGTCTTAGCCAAGGAGCAATTATCAACAGTAGCTACAGGAAAGTTTGGGGCAGACATGAAAGTCAGTTTGACCAATGATGGCCCGGTCACTTTCTGGTTACAAAAATGAGGTTAAACGGACTCTGTTAAAAGCCTATCGCTTCAGTTTTATGTAATATGGCTACCCACTAAGACATATTTGCAAAGCCTATGCAGAAACGTATTTTGATAATATCTAATAGATAAATAAATCAGTCAGGTATGGATAAAATGATTAAATCGAAAGTAATTACCCTTTTTACAATTCTTTTCTTTTTATTTGCAAGTGGCAATGTTTACGCTTCAGATACAGACAGCACAGAAGCAGATACAAAAACAACAGTTGAAAATAAAGATACTGAAAAACCAACAGAACCTGACTCAACAGCAGAAGAAACTGCTTCCGAGGATGAAACTGAGGTCGAAGAAGAGGAGGAAGATGAGGAACCTGATTGCGACTAGACCCACAAATCAAGACGCTATCCATAAAGGCATATTAAGTTTACCCCGTTCGCGATATATTCTATTGAGCTAGGGTCAAACAATAACAATACGAATGTAATATTTTTATAATCTCTTGGAGGAGAACATATATGAATAAATTTAAGTTAGTAAGCTCATTAGTAATTGCAGGTGCTTTTTCATTAACAGCAATATCAGCATCGGCGAAAACCGGCAAGCCAGTCGGCATCACACCTACATTATCTAGCATTAGCGTAATGCATAATGGCAAAGTAACAGAAATCAAACGAAATCAAGACAATGCAAATACGGTAAATCCCGCATTTGCTAAAACATCTCGTGCATGTCCTCCGTTCTGTATTCAGCCAATGAGCCTAGGGAAAGGTATTCAAACTATTGGGGAAGTCGAAGTAATCGACTACGCTGATAAAATGTCTAAAGGTGATAGCAACATCATGTTAGTTGATTCTCGCACGCCAGATTGGGTTGCTAAAGGAACAATTCCTGGTGCTGTAAACGTTTCCTGGGTTGAGCTAACACCAAAAAAAGGCGCCACAACAGAAGGCATCATGAACGTAATGACAAAGCAATTTGGTGTAAAAATTGCTGATGGAAAAGACGCGTTAGACGTTGATGAAGCAATCGCTGATGGTGATACAACGACAGTATTTGATTTTACTGATGCGAAAACGTTGGTTATGTTCTGTAACGGAATGTGGTGTGGTCAATCTCCTGCAAGTATCGCCGCTTTGAGAAAATTTGGTTATCCTGCTGATCGAATCAAATACTTCCGCGGTGGCATGCAAACGTGGGAAATTCTTGGTCTTTCTACAGCAAAATAAGTCCTATGCTTACATTTAGAAAAGGCTGGCATTTTGTCAGCCTTTTTTGTATCTGATATAAATAAGTTTATATTTAAATAGTTACTCATCATTAGGAGTTAGTTTGAAGACATGAATAAAGATAGCTATTACCCTTTTTATGGTTGGTTATTAATAACGGGCGTTATTCTTTTTGGTGCTTATCTCGCTTTTGATTTCGGACTTTTTGAAAAACTGATTACGCAAGACGTTACTTATCTCTCCTCCATCATTTTAGTTATTTTTTCATGTGTTATTGCCTACCTCGGCTTTGCTTCTTTGCAACTATCCATTCAAATTTCGTATTCCAAAAATTATAACCAATATAAAACAGAAAAGAGTTGGGCTTTCGAACACCTGGAACTATTGCAACGGCAACGATTGCAAAACTCTAGCGAGTCGGAATCCTTACTCGCCAGATTAGTCGAACGGATACATCGCGGTCATAGTAATGGTTGGTTTTTTTCTGATGTATTAATGAGACTTGGCCTTATCGGAACAGTGATTGGGTTTGTACTAATGCTTAGCACTGTATACGAATTAAAAGACAATGATATCCAAGCCCTTCAAAATCTTTTAGGGACTATGGGCACTGGTATGCAGGTTGCCCTTTATACAACGCTTACGGGTCTTGGCGGAGCTCTGCTTGTTAGCATTCAATGCCAATGGTTAGATCGTTGCGCAGACGGACTAGTGAGTACAATTATCAAGTTAGGTGTTCAAGAAACAAATGATATAACTGATAATTTAAAACGCTGACACTATGTCCAGCTTATATAAACACAGCCGAAACATCCCAAAAGCGGACCCCTTTATCGACCTGCTTTTCAACAGCTTATTGGGTTTTAGCTTTCTATTTTTAGTCAGCTTATTATTTATCAATCCAAAAGCGGATCAAGCCAAGGTCGAAAAACAAGCTGAATATATAATCACGGCTACTTGGCCGCAAAACTTGGCTGACGACATTGATTTATGGATGCGTGCACCGACTGGCCATACTGTTTCCTACTTAAAAAAAGAAGTTGGTTGGCTGCATTTAGAAAGAGACGATCGAGGTGAATTAAATGACACTTTACTGATCGATGGCAAACAAGAAATACACCCAATCAATCAAGAAATCATTACCATTCGTAAACGACACCCCGGCGAATATATTGTTAATCTTTACTACTACACCGCAAAATCTCAAAAAGCAATTCCCGTTGATATTCGTATTGACCGCATAAACCCTAAATATGAAACGGTATATCGTAAAACGATCAATTTAGACAAACAGGATGAAGAAACCACTGCCGTGCGCTTTACGATAAAAGAAGATGGCAATGTTCATCAAATAAATCAATTACCCGTGACATTAACTCCCTACTCACTTGATCATTTGCCTAGATTACTTCCTGATGCAATGTTTGGTAAGCCCCAGTGAATGCACACTTTTTATTGATGAGTTTCAGTTATGTTGCTCTAATCGTCTTTGTAGTTTGGTCAGTTTTTGGCAGAAACTTTAATTCATTGAGTAAAATTCTTATTACTCTGTTATTGCCGTTAATCTATTATTTTCATTGGATTAGTCTGCAACAAACTAGTGGGTGGCCTTCAGATCAAACGTTGCCAACAAAGTTTGAATTAATCTCGGCAGATATCGTAGAACCTAACCCACTTGAAAATAACAACGGAAATATACATTTATGGATTCGCACCTCAGAGAGCGATTCTCCTAGAGCCTTTAAGCTAACTTATTCACGCGAATTACATAAAAAATTATTCGAAACGAAAAAACGTATCGCATCTGGCCGAAGACAAATCGGCTTACTTTATGACAATAGCGCAGGACAAAGTGGCACAAGTATCGGAGGTGGTATGAAATTAGGTTTTAAAAATGCTCCGAGAAAAATATTACCCCCTAAAAAGTAAACAATATATTCCCCTAACCGCTTGTTATTTGAGACATCAGATTAAATGAGTTAAAAAGTAGGGGGGTGTCATTTTAAGATATTGATTTTCAATAAACTAAAGCAAAACTCCGATTGAATACGCCTATAAATCTACCATCAGCTGACCTATACTCTATCGTTATTATTTTAATAATTTTTAAGAGGCAAGAATGAGTATAAGTAACGAAGCAGTAAGCAAACTCCTTGAAGATGGTATTCCTGGAGCTAGCGTTACCGTAAGCGGAGATGGTTACAAATACGAAACCACCGTAATCAGCGAAAGTTTTGAGGGCTTAAGCACCCTAAAACGTCACCAGTCAGTATATGCAGCAGTGAACTCTGCAATTACCTCTGGAGAACTTCATGCTTTAACAATTACTGCCAAAACCCCTTCTGAAGTTTAATTAGGAATAACCTAGTTCTAAAAAACAGTCTTAAGACGACACTTCAAAATGACTCAAAAAAACACTAAACAAGTCCGCTACGAAGCCACGAGAAAAGTGACTTTGGTAGGGATCGTGGTTAATGTTTTTTTATCTCTAATACAATTAATCGGAGGGGTATTTGCCAACTCCCAAGCGCTCATCGCGGATGGTGTGCATACTCTCTCAGATCTTCTTAGTGATTTCGTCGTACTCATTGCAGCTAAAGTTGCCAATCAAGAAGCTGACGAAGACCATCCCTATGGTCATGGCCGCTTTGAGACTTTAGCTACCGTTATTTTGGGTTTAGCGCTTACAGGAGTTGCCGTCGGAATTATTTTTAATGCGGTGACTCGATTACTGAATGCTGAAACTCTCACTCAGCCCACGTCCATTGCTCTTTTATTTGCAGCTCTCGCTATAATAGCTAAAGAAGGGCTTTACCATTACACCATGCGTGTTGCTAATCGCTTCAAATCTAAAATGTTAGAGGCCAATGCATGGCATCATCGATCCGACGCTATTTCATCACTAGTAGTTGCAATTGGAGTCGCTGGAAGCGTCATTTTTGAAATTCCTTGGTTAGATGCTGTTGCAGCAATTTTAGTTGCCCTGCTAATTTTTTATATGGGATTCCGTTTAATTTTAGATAGCACAATGGAGTTAGTAGATACCGCATGGGATGCCAATAAGACTAAGGAAATGAAAGATTTTATTAGTGATATTGAAGGTGTCGATCAGATGCACATGTTGCGTACTCGCAAGATGGGTAACGATGTTCTGGCAGACGTACATCTGCAGGTAAACCCTTATCTAAGTGTTTCCGAAGGACATTTTATTGCGGAACACACCATGAATAAACTACGCGAAAAATTTCCAGAACTCAGCGACATAACCGTCCATATCGATCCCGAAGATGATGAGGACGCACATCTATCTAAAGCACTTCCTAGTCGCACGCAATTAATGACGCAGCTCTATCCCATAATCCAAAAGCATTCTCTCAACGAAATGACTCACAGTATTAATTTGCATTATATTAAAGGCAAAATAGAAGTTGAGCTTGTTCTAAACGAAACGCCTCACGAGGGTATATTAGCGGCTTTCAATTCTGACTGTGAAGATCTTGACTACCTTCGCTCAATCACTATCTTCAGTCGAATCAGTTAAAACTAATGAAAAGTTCAAGCAGAATTACAATGAGCTCTATCGGATATCTAAACTGACACCCCCCACTTTTTAAGCGATCCTTACCTTACTTTACTGCATTTACGTTTCAATCAAAAAACTACTACTTTATTATTTACGTATTCATATTATTTTAAGCAGCTTAAAACTTAGTATTTTTCCACCGATCGTTTTTCAGCAATCCATCCCGTTATCCCAGTGGTTACATTCATGACATTTTTATAACCCAATTGTTGAACTAATGCAGCACTGACAGCTTTAGTACGATTTCCTGTTCTACAAATCAGCATAATTGGTTGATCGGGTTTTGCGATGGCTGTGAATTGAGGTACAAAATCATTATTAATTTTCCCCATCTGGTCGAAAAACGTAATCGTTTTACTGCCTTTAACAATACCTGTTTGTAGCCACTCATCTTTTCGACGAATATCAACCAACAAAACACCTTGATCCAAAAGTTCCTGCAACTTTGCATTGCTAATATTACTATAACCTCCGGCTTGTATCACGGGAGCTGCCGCTATTGGCTTTTTATCTTCCGCTGTTTCTGTATTCGCAATACAAGACATAGTAAAAAACAAGCAGGATAAAAATAGAATTAAATTGATCTTTAGATATCGCATTTTTAAATTACCTTAGTAATAAATTATTCTCGTAATAAGATCTCTACTCTAACTTCTTAAACGCGAATAACAATAACAATTAATAGATAGATGTTTTTATCGGGATATAACAATTACAAAATGACACCCCCCTACTTTTTGAATGTATTGCGCCTCATATAACAGCCGTATAGTAATAATCACTAAGCAATTCAGATGTATAAGCACAAACTCATCAAAGTTAATGTAGACAACTAAAACACCTATGAATTAAAAATATAAAACAATTAGCAATGACATAAATATCTAGATTGGCTATTATTCGTTCACTTAGGGGAATTTATTTATCTTTCAGATAAATATTAAAAGGGTGATTACGGTGTCTAGTTCATTACTAAAGATTATCAATCTATTGTGTTTGGTTACTTTTCTTGCTGGCTGTGCTGGTGCAAGTATAAAAACAAGCGACTCAACAAGTACAGATGAGTCTTCAACAGCCTCAGCTTCTTCTGCGGAAGATACGACAGAAAAGCCGACTGCGAGTAAAGGGCCAAAATTTGGCTCAATTAAAAAGCGCAAAGTACCTTCAAGACCAAATTCAAATCCAGTAACTAATAAAGCATTTGCTGATAATCTAATGGCCGCCAGAGCAAAGGAAGCAGAACGCTTTTTAAAGCAAGGCGCAGATGCAGACACAATTACAGCTAATGGATCACCAGTTTTATATACTGCTTTACGCGTAAGGTTAGATGATATTGCTGACAAACTTGTACTGTACGGTGCCGATGTTAATGCAACAAACCGATCAGGCAGAACACCTCTACTCCTAGCTATCGATCGTGGTAATGAAAATTTCGTACAACTTCTGCTCGAAAATGGAGCTGATGCAAATAAATCGAGCAATGTGGGTGAAACTCCATTATTACTAGCAATTGAGCGCAATCAAACGGGTATTGTGAACCGCCTGCTAAACTACAGAGCCGATCCAAACAAAAGCGGGCGCGGCGGTGTACCGTTACACCTTGCTATTGCCAAAGCACAAGTTGGAGTCGTTGAAAAACTGTTAAAGTACGGCTCAAACGCAAATACTGGAAGCCAGAAAGGCACTCCCTTACAAGTAGTATTACGTAATGGTAACGTAAAAATTGCTGAATTATTGGCGCAGAACAAGGCTGATGTAAATATTACGGATAGTATAGGTGAAACTTTACTTCATAAAGCTTCTGCTCGTGGTCAACTAGGATTTGCCAATGTCATCATTGCTAATGGTGCAAAAGTTAACGCTAAAGATCAATTTAATGAAACACCGCTTCATGAAGCAGCAGCCAAAGGACATTTAGAAGTGGTTAAGATGCTATTGAGTAAAGGCGCGAAACTAAATGCAAGGACGCAAAAAGACTGGACCGCACTTCACTCTGCAGCGCGTTTCGGTCACCCTAAAACAGCGGCATATCTAATCAAACGTGGTTTAAGTAAATCATCATCTAATAGTGATGGGAAAACACCCAAAGGCTTGGCTAAGCACCTCAAACATGGTGAAGTGATTGATGTTCTACAGCAGTAATACGCTTCTTATTTTAAGATTAATATCATAAGTCTCAAGTTGTTAAATATTGTATCTAACTACTTTCGAATTATCACTCTTTTACAAACGCGTACTTGTATTCACCGCTGCTCAAAACCAGTCGGTTTTTATCCAGATAATCGATTCCATACCTCAAGATAATATCATCGCCGCTATCAGGTGATAGATTCGTTACATAGAGAATTTGATTTTTTAATTGCCAACTTTCTGCATCCACAGTGAATGCATTAGGAACAAGACAGGCAGCTCCCACTGATTTGTAATAGCGATTAGAATAGAAATTTTGGACCCAGTTAGTATCTTTACAATCGTCAGATTGACGTTCGTATCTCCATGTACCACTTGTTAGTACTTTCTCTATTTTTAAGTCTTTATTAGTTTTGAGTGGATTTTTCTTAGAACCAGAATTATTAATATCCATAACGGAAAAATTACTACAACCTGAAATAAACAATGATATCAACACAAAAGTGGAGGTTTTAAACAGTTTACTCATGTTAATTAGGCTCATTAATTTATAAATCGATTATGGATCTATTGTTGCACATCTATATTATTATCAAAAGAGTGAATCTCTCTTCTAATGCATTTACAAAGTGGATAAAAAACTCACCAAGTCTAGTTGTTCTTTTTCAGTAAGACTTATTGGGCTTAAATCTGTTTTTATTGTCTCGGACTGACCTATAAAGATATAGTGTTTTATTACCTCTTCCAACGTTTCAAAACGTCCATCATGCATATACGGGGCTGTTTTCGAAATACTACGTAAAGTTGACGTTTTGTACGTACCTCTTAACTGATGTTTATTTCTATTGATATAATTTAATTCTGAGCACTGCTCTGGCTTTGCATCGCTATATATCCCTAAGCAATTAAATGGATCGCGTAATACAGATTCAATCACTTCAGATCTACCATTATCTTTTGCTGGAATTCCGGTCCCAATATTATGAAATGATTTATTACTAAATATCGGACCGCTGTGGCAATTTGAACAACCAGACTTTTGGCTAAGAAATAACTTTAGTCCTCTGAGTTCGGATGCATTCAAATAACTCGATATTGTTTTCTCTTTTATGTCATCTACATACTTATCAAAACGAGTTGGCTTTGATTCCAGTATCGAAACGTAAGAAGCAATTGCTTTTCCAATATTAGTAAATACCAAATTGATAGAATGTCTTTGATTTTTAGTTAGCTTTTTCCAAGAAATCAAATCCTTTAACTCTCCATTTGGTCCTGCTTTTAACGGATATTGATCTAAATCCGATTGATTAGGAAGATCGTGTTCAAAGAGCCGATCATATTGTTTTCTATAGAGTTTATCTGTTGATATTAAACGCATTACCTCCAAGCGAGTAAAATTTTGTTCAGCTGGATTTTCTATCGAACTTAAATTTTGAGCCCATATACTATCTTTTGCACCATCTGCAAAAAACCAATGTTGATGTGAGACGTTTAATAAAGTGGGGGTATTTCTGAAACCTTCTCGCAAACCTGAAGCTAGCTTCTTTTTATCAGTAAAAGCATACTGCTCTATGTGGCAAGTTCTGCAAGATACTTTGCCATTACTACTCAATCGTGAATCATTGAATAAAGCTTTCCCTAATGCTCTAGCTCCTTCCTTATTTAAAAATTTATTAGAAGGGTCTTCCACGGTATGAAGCGAATTTAATGAAAGATGCTTAATCTTTGTAATTTCAGTCTCAGTTAATGTTTGGGCACATATACCAAAAAATAGAAAGAAACTTAGAACTGTGACAATGTACTTATACATTTAAAGAATAATATTGGCACTGAACGAATCAATTACCTCAATCTACCTCAATTAACATTTTAATCTGATCTTTTAGAGCATCATCTTCTGCATTCACTTTGAAGTTTAGCACCCACTGTCCAGGCATACTGAATTTTAAGCCTTTGATAAGATATATATTTTCCTTTGCAGACCATACTATTTTTGGCGCTGTTGGAAGTCCATGCTCGTGAGCTGGCATTCCACCATCAATGAATATTTCAACGCCTTCTACCCGCTCTTTTGATCTCGATAAAGTAAACCAACAATTCTGGAATAGTCCAGCATTTAGCGAATCTTGACACTCGAAATTACCTAGATAAATATTGTATTGAGACTGTTTAGTTATTGAAACTTTATTAGAGCCGTTTGCCATTATTGTAAAACATACAAACAAGACAAATAAGGTAAAGACACTCTTATACATATTTCCTGAGCCTTATTTGATTTTTTAAAACCGCTATAAGTATAAAGAAGAACAGGGAAAACAAGTTTATTAATCCTCCCGCATCACTTGAACCTCCACCACTACCATCCGAAGTTATAGCCCAGATAAACTGAATGGAAGAACTATCTTGCCCATCGCTAACATTAACTTGAACTTGAAACTCACCTAATTGATTAGGAACACCCAAAATCTGCCCAGTGCTACTATTCATATTAAGCCCAGAAGGCAGGCCACTTGCTGAATAACTTAATGAATCTCCGTTTATGTCAGATGCGGTAACATTTAAGCTCACCGTTAAATCAATTTGGCTTGATTTATTTGGTATATTTGCTATTCCTGGTGCCGTGTTATTTTGATTAGAATTTGAAACAATCAATGAGTTGTTAGCAGACAAATCACGTGGAATAATTTTCAAATGACTCCAATGCACGTCCATATGGGGAGCATCCTCTGAGCGAGGCATATGATAAAAAGTCACTCCAGCCCAAATAACAACATCGTTGTCTTTAATCACTTCACCATTGTTGAATTCTGCAAGATTCTTCCCCCCAGAAGTGTTGTGTGACGCAAATTTTTCTTGATTATTTTGTTTTGTGACATAGAAATCATTTGCTGTAAAAGGCTCGCTTTCTGGCCCAATATCTTGATGACCTGTCTCATTAAGTAAAATATCATATGAAATACTATGACCGTTTGCGTTACGGACATTCTTATCACTGATTCGCCAATGCCTCATGGTACTTGGATTTACTCTTCTCGACGCCTCAGTATTAAAAACTGTTGTTTGACGAGTACGTTTAGCTCCTTCGAGTGTAAAATTAACCTCTTCTACTACATCATCTAAATGAGTCTTGTTAATATCAAAATCCAATTTCCAAAAGAAGTTATGTAGATGAGCAATGCCTATACGCCCATCCCCCATCTTCCATCCACTATTTTCTTCAGCACTAAATCTTTGCAATGCCCCTGTCGCCCCTATCCACGGTTCAATTGCACCATCATCCATAAAACGCCAAGTTGGAATATAATAATAAGCACCAACAGGAGAAATATTAAACAAATTTAAATAATATTCAGGCGCGGTATTTTGGCTACTCTTGAAGCCCATATTTTTTTTCAAGACTTGTTTACAAAAGCCGTTTTTTGTAAACGATTGATCCTGATAACTATACGTTATTGGGGAAATTGTACCTTGTGGACATTCGTCTGCATCTAGATCTAATAGATTCTGGCCCCCAATACCCAGATCAGACAAATCATGAAATCGTGTTCCATTATCATCATAAGGAACATGAATTTGTGCGATTGCAGCATGATTTAAAACCATTCTGCGAATGCCGTCTTTAGGGGTAAAGTAAACAGCGCTTAAGGTTATTCCCTCTCTCTGTCGGTGCTCCCAACACATATCCCAACGTGCACCATTCGGTAAAGTTTCATCTATATAGAATTCATCACTACAGTCTTCTGCTGCGGTAACCGTCGAAAATGGCATAAAAAAAAACACTAGCAAACACAAAGCGCTACTTAAAGTACCTCGTAAACTTCTCGTGAACCCCAATATTTTAAATAACAAAAGAAGTAAAAATGCCAATAAGCTTATTAAAGTAAATGAACCGCCGCCACTATCGCTTTGGTTATCATTTCCATTAATAGAGTCGTCTGCAGCCGCAATATCTATGGTTACAGTCATTACTGAACTATCAAAAGTACCGTCGTTCACTACATATCGGAAACTATCGGTACCAACAAAATCTGTTTCTGGATTATATGTAGCAGATCCTCCTGTTGCGCTGAAGCTACTTAATGCTCCATTTCTTGGCGAACTCACTAAGCGATACGAAAGTGCATCGTCATCTTGATCACTTGCCGATAAATTAAAGTTGTGAACTGTATTTTCAGTAACGGCTAAAGTCATTGCAGAAGCCACTGGTCGATTAGCACTGTTAACCGTGCCTCCAGAGAGTTGATAAACGAAGGCGTTTAGGTTGTTAGGGTAGTTATCAACACTGGTTCCGCCTGAGACAGCATTATTACCAACAAACAGAACTTGTAGCTCGCTAGGATTAGCTATTAAGCTTCTAGCAAAACTCAGTTCAACATTGTTACCACTATAACTAACATTAACAGCATTGAAGTTATTCCAACTCCAGTCACTACCACTTCCAGTGTAAGCCTGAAGTTGCGTACCCTCTATAATAAAGTCAGCTCCAATATTTCCTACTTGATATCCAGTCGCATCATTACCATCTGTATCAATATACGTCTGCCATCCCCAATCAACAAAGTTACCACTGTTGCTACTAGGATTTACTGCAGAATAGTTTTGATATAAAAAGTACAGTCTATTAGCACTATGCGCTGTTGCTGCACCTTTCCAATTAATGAAGTTATTCGTTCCACTAATATCATTTGAATCCGAGGTATATGGGGTTAATGTCGACCAATCACTATCATTGCCATCAACATTTATATCATTTACTAGATTTGAGTAAGCACCATTTTGAGTACTAGTTACATTAATATTTACCGATGCAGTCTCACTCGTAGTACTGCCGTCATTTACATTGAAAGTGAAGCTATCTTGACCTACAAAACCAGAGTTCGGAGAATAACTAAGATTCGGAGCAGATCCACTCAATGAACCATTTGATGGATTAGCTAGAACGTTATAACTCAATGAGTCATTATCTGAATCAGACCCTGATAAAGTAATATTAATCGATGAACCAGTATTTACATTCACATTCTGTGACGAAGCTATAGGTCGAGTGTTTCCACCTGTCGAGCCTCCACTAAAATCATAGTCAAAATACTGTCGTGTAGCTGAGCTATTGTTTTGCCCATTTGGATATAAATCTGTTCCTGTTCCTGCGTAAGAACTACTATCTCCTGTGAAAATCACACGGATTGATTCAGGATTTCCAAGCTGACTGCGTGGAAGAGAAAGTTCAGCAATATTATTTGAAAATTGGGTAGTGGCAGCAATAATAGAGCTCCAGCTCCAATTAGAACCAGTTCCAGTATATTTCTGTAATTGATTACCTTCAATTACATAATCAGCACCAATAGAACCTACTTGATAGCCTGTATTGGTTTGCTTATCAATATCAATAAACACTTGCCAACCCCAAGCCATATAAGTTCCTGATGTGCTATCAGGATCAATATTGCCATGATTAGTGTAATTCAAATAAAAGGTTTGGGTATTATGAGCAAACGCGACGTCTTGCCAATCAATATTACCGGAAGCATCATTTGGGTCAGCATCAAAACGCTCTAAGCCAGACCAATCAGCATTACTACCATCGATGATAATTTCCGTGTTTACAAAGTTAGAGAATGCATCTGCATTTTGAGAAGAGGTAACATTAATCGTTACAGTAGCTGTTTGGCTATCAACAGTGCCATCATTCGCTTTAAAACGTATCGTATCTGTTCCTACATAATCGGCATCAGCTGTGTAAACGATATTCGGAGCAGACCCAGTAATACCGCCATGCTGAGGTTGCTGGGTCACTTGATAGTTTAAAGAATCATTATTAGCATCACTGCCACTTAGGACCAAACTCACTGATGATCCACTTCCGACAGAGATCAGTTGATTGTTTGCTACAGGAGCGATATTCGTATTACTTTCTCCAGAAAACTGGTAGCGGAATGATCCAGTATCGGGATAGAGATCTGTTCCACTGCCATTAAAAGCAGCA
>CALFUP010000111.1 GCA_937929875.1 uncultured Cocleimonas sp.
GAAGCCGAACCTCATGGTTATAGCAAATTGATGTCACTTTTGCATTTAGAGTCTTTGACAATAAGGCGTGATCGTATCTGAATCCATTTTTCTGTTTGGCACTTATCCACGTAAATTCTTTCTTTTCTTTGTTACGAGTTCGCCAAGCATCAATCCAGCCCTCTCGAAACAACTGTTGAAATAAACAGGTATGTTTGAAGGATTTTGTTTCTGAGTCTTCGAATGGAATTCCACAATTTAAGTCGCCGATGATAATGCTATTTTCCTCTAAGAACGATTTATCGAGATCATTAAGTGCATGTAAATAAGGAGGCTGTTTAGCTTTTTGCGGTAGGTGAGCGGCGATAAGATTTAATTCAGCAAGATCAGGGAAGAAAGCTCGAATAGCTCTAGCTGGGAGCTCTGAGTCTTTTGGGAAAACGGTCGCTTGAAAGTTATAGTTTGAGGCGATGATCAGCGAATTTTCTCTAGCGCTGTTAGTTTCAGGTACGAATTGCTCATCTAATCCCAGCGCTTTTAAGCCATCTAATAACACTTGTTTGCTATTGCTATGTCGAAATTCTTGGAGTGTCACGATATCCGCTTGTTCTTTGTCAATCGCATCGAGTATGTCAGGGACGCGTTTACCGCCTCCATGTAGGATATTCCAGCTGAGAATTTTCATTACTTTAGTTTAGTTGTTGCGAGAGATAAAGTGTATGTCTTTAACTACAAGTAAATCAGTCAACTAATCAGTTGATGATTTTCTCTAATGGCTTTTAACAAGAAAACTCTTCAATGCTGATATAAGCGTTTTAGATAGTTTTTGTGGGATGAGTTGAGTGGAACGAATAATAAATTTTACTTTAGGGGGCTTTCCAAATATTTCTGCCTCCTTCCATTCACATTGGTCGTCAGTCATAAGACCTCGATTTATTAAAGTGACTCCCATCCCTGAAGAAACAATTCCTTGTACGCCCGCAAGACTTGGACTTTCCATGGAAATATAATAATCAATATCGTTAATGTTTAAGGTTTTAAGAGCGGTTTCACGGTAAGTACAGTTGGGAGAAAACGTCACTAATGGAATTGATTGTGATAAAGGATAATCAGTTTCTTTGCTTTTAACCCAAACTAATTCATCTTCCCAAAGTACAATATCTGTACTTTTAAGCTGTGATTCTTCTAATGGCAAAATAGCAATATCGATTAATCGTTCTTCAAACCAATCTAACAATGTTAATTGTTGTTCAACTTTTATCTCTAGCTGAATTTTGGGATGACCACGATGAAACTCTTGCACAAAACTCGGTAATTGATTTGCAGCGATATCATCAGTAATACCGACAATCAATCGCCCTTGTAGATCTGATAAACGAAATAGTTGAATGGCTTTATCATGGGCATTAATAATCGTGTCTGCATAGCCAAGTAGCTTTTGTGCATCAGCGGTTGCTTCGATCTTATGCCCCGTTTTATGAAAAAGCTTACGTCCTAGTTTTGTTTCAAGTCGCTTTAATTTCCAACTCACTGCTGACAAGCTCATACTTAGTTGTCCTGCAACCGCAGTTAAACTTCCCAATTCTATCGCTAGTTTTAATGTGCGTAATGATTCAGTATCAAGTCTCATGCTTGGATATTGACATTAACTTGATAAAAATACAATTAATTGTCAATAGTTAAAGTTCATTGATTGGTGATATTCTAGTGTTTCTACATAAATACAAATATTTTGGAGTTCAATATGCTCGGTTCAAGCGACGGTAAAACACGTGATTTAGTATCATCCATTCCTGGTTCTGGTTGGGATTTTTCACTTTCTCGTCACCCCTATCATGAAATTGAGCGTCCTTTTGGGCCACATTACTGTGTTTACAATCGTCGTTTGATGGCTTGTTGTTTTGATAAACTTTCTACAGAAGATGGTTATTGGAAATTACGCCAAGAAGCGGCTGTTTTAAATACAGGAGAATTTCCTTTGCAGTTTAAAGGTCCTGATGCTGAAAAGTTAATGGATAAGCTTTTCACCAAAGATATAACAAGACTGAAAACAGGTCGCTGTGGCTATGGAATTGCATGCTATGAAGACGGCGGTTTGCTAGTCGATGGCATTCTATTGCGATTGACTGAAGATAACTTCTGGTATGCCCAAGCTGATGGAGATTTTTATAGCTGGGCAAGGGCGCATGCTGTCGGTTTGAATGTTGAAATAACAGACCCCGAGGTTTATGTATCACAAGTACAAGGACCGAACTCTCTGAAAATATTAGAAGCGGCTTGCGACGATGGAATGCCTGAATCTTTTGGTTATTTTGCCATGGCTAAAGTAAAACTCGGTGGGCAAGAAGTAGTCATCACGCGAACCGGTTATACCAACGAGTTAGGCTGGGAGTATTACACCGAACCGCATCATGATGCCGAAGCCTTATGGAAACATCTTGAACAAGCTGGTAAAGCTTATGGCATGACTTTATTCGGTTTGGACTCGATGCATATTCGTCGTATTGAAGCAGGAATTCTAAATGCGGGATCAGATTTCGATAAAACTACCACACCGTATGATGTGGGTTTTGGCATGTTTGTTGATGAAGATAAAGGCGATTTTATCGGTAAAACGGCTTTACAAAATGCATCACGCGAACCACGATTAACTGGAATTATATGTGATGCAGAGCCGCATATAAGAGGACTGATACAAATAAACGGTGAAACTGTTGGTAAAGTAACTGCGGGTGCAATGTCCCCCTATTTGAAACACGGTGTGGGTATCACATTGATGAATGTGCCTGGTTTTGTTGCGGGAACAGAAGTGATGGTAGCTTGCACTGATGGTGAATACCACAAAGGCCAACTCGCTGATTTACCGCTTTATGACAAAGCGGGTGAAATACAACGTGGCAAGAAAGTTGATATACCTCAAAAAGAATAAAAAGGAGTCAAAAAGTGGGGGGTGTATTCGACAAGCTCAACAGAACTGTCATTTTAATTAAATGAAATCCACCATTAGATTACTGTCCAGCCACCCACGATATATTTTTCCTTCCATTCCCCTAGAAGTAATTTTATTTGTTCTTCTGAGCTACTGACGCGAATCTCGTGTTTTAGTGGGTCTTTGCGATTCGGACTGTAATCGGTAAGGTGTAATACATAAGCAGGATGATCGCGTGAGGCTTCTTCTTTATTTGTTTTCCAGAGTAAAAACTTACGCACCATGGTGGCTTCTTTGCGTATTTTGGTCGCAACGATGCGTTCCATAATGGTGCTGGTTGGCAAGATGAGATCATCAGCGACACGTTGTAATTCAGGTATCTCAGTAATATCCGAAAGTTGCGACATTTTTACGTCATCGGTATTCGCTGTTTTGTCGTCTCGAATGCGTAAAAATTGTGGTGAGATAACGCTACATAAAGGTAAACGT
>CALFUP010000112.1 GCA_937929875.1 uncultured Cocleimonas sp.
TAAGCAAATAAAGAATATTGTTAGTTAAAAAGTGGGGGGGTGTCATTTTAATGATGCTAAATCCGCTTTGGCTATGTAGATTTATCAGTAAATATTTTAGTGTATAACTGTGACGAATTTCTGTAGATAACCTGGCAAAACCCAAAAACCAGACGTAAAAAAGCCACCGTTAAAGGTGGCTTTTAAGTACTTGCGATTCGACTTATTTACCGAATAACTTACTCGCTAAACCAATCGCACCGCTAATGCCGCCGATTGAGTCTAACAATGAACCGCCGCTACTTGCTTGATCCATCATTTGTGGCATTGCATCACGCAAACCGCCTACTGCTTCAGATTCGCTTAAACCAAGCTCTGATGCAAAGTTAGAGATTTTGTCAGCACCAAATAAATCAGTGATTTGACTATCTTCCATCTCTGCATTAGCGCCATCACCCAAGAAAGAAGCTGCTAAATCTCCCATTCCGCCACTTTGCATTTTGCCAAGTAAAGAACCAATATCTAATCCACCTTCTGCACTATCACCTGTAAGACCCGCTAAGGCGTTAGAAAGCATATCTGAATTAAGTCCACTTCCAGCATCACCGCTGCGTTGACTGTTCATAAATGCCGAAGCGCCCATCTTTAAAAGACTACCCATATCCATACTATTTTCCTTTTTAAATAATGTACTACTTAATCAATACTTGTTGTAACAACTATAAGTGTCAGCAGTTGTCATAAAGGTTCATATCTAGCTATTAATCTTTAGGGATTCTTAGCATTTGACCTGGGAAAATAAGGTCAGGATTTTGGATGACTTCTTTATTTGCTTCAAAAATATCAGGATGACGGTTACCATCACCATAAGCATTTGCCGCTATTTTCCAAAGGCTATCGCCTTTTTGTACTTCGTAATACTCAACAGTTGCTGTTTGTGCAGGAGCGGTTACTTCATCTGCGCGAACTTCTTCGATACCCATAGCATTACCCGCCATGAGAATCACTTTTTCGAGTGCGCTAGGGTCTTGGGTATCCCCTTTAATAGTAGCAACGCCATCTTCAACTTGAATTTCTAAGTTGCTAATGCCCGGATTATCTTCTTCGATATGCTTTTGTAATTTTTCTGCAGCATCATCATCGTCACTACCGAAAATTTTCTTACCGATATTTTTTGCAAAACTTAATAGACCCATGGTTTTCTCCTTTTGATAAAATCTGATTTGATTATTTATGTCACTACGAAACTAATGATAGTTCATATCACAAAAATTCGCTGAGTTTATGATAAGGGCATTATTAGATTTTTCAATCGAATATCATTATCGATTGATTGACACAGTAAAATTTTGATAAGAGAAAATTAATCAAAATAAATTTATACTAGAATGAGTGATTGCTGAAACAATTTTTTTATTGAAAGCAATATTGATAAAAAGCTAATAGTTTAGCCTGTAATAGTTTTGATTTTTCTATCAATGAGTACATACGTTTTTTGAAAAAGTAGGGGAGTGTTAATTTTTAAAAGAAAAAATGTGTTATTTCATAGGAATGTACCAAACTTTACAAAACGTTGATGCCAATAAGATGAATCCATAGAAGCTACTTTGACTTGTTTACTGCCAGTTGCAGCATGAACGAATTTTCTGTTGCCCACATAAATACCAACATGATTAGAGTTTTTACCTGTTTTAAAAAATAACATATCGCCTGCTTGAAGCTGTGAATAGCTAATTGTTCGGCTGTTATCTCTTTGTTTGGCCGCTGTTCTTGGGATGTTAAGCCCAAGTGCATTTTTATGCACATAACTCATCAAGCCACTACAATCGAATCCCTGTTGGGGATTATTACCTCCCCATTTGTAAGGTCTACCAATAGTGCTATAAGCTATTTTAGTCATCAATTGACGAGCAGGGAGTTGTGTAACAACAGCGTTATTTTGAGTTTGTTGGGATGAATAACTAGGCTTGCTAGTTGTTTTTTTCTTTGATGCTGCTTGTTGAGCACGTTGTTTTTGTTGATGAGCGTGTACTTGAGCCTGACGTTGCTGTTGTGCTTGGTGCATATCATAAGCATTTGAACGGTAAGCTTGTGAACAACCACTTAAGAGTTGTACTAAACTGATAAATAATATGACGGTGCTAATTTTTTTCATCAATAGCTTCTTATTTTAATTATTGAGGCAATATTTCGAGTGGTTTTATTTGGGAAACTAAACACATATCTCTTGCACACTTTCTGCACTTATTTTCAGCAGAATACTAGCGATTTGTCTAGCTTAACTCTGCAATGATTACTGTATGCTGAATCATTGACTGAAATTGGACTGGAAATCGTGATATTCCACTTTTAAAAGATTTTAATTAATCAAATATTATCCCGCAGTTTTTTTCTATTTATTGTAGAATCCAATCGGGGAAATTCGAACTTAGACTGTTACTAACAGTCACAGTAGCTAACATTTTTACTTCTACATTATTTAAATCATTAGGGCTTTTTCTTGTCAGATAATAAAGACAAACCACTCAATTCAGATGAGCTATCTGAGGTTTCAGATATCGTTACTGATGGTGCTGATGATGAGGTAATTATATCGGATAGCTTAGATGATTCTGACTCTGGAGTAGATTCCGAGTTAAGCGACTCTCAATTAAGCGACACTCAGTTAAGCAATGAAGAAATTCTCGCTACAATGGATACTGATGATGTCGATGATGATATTGAAAGCTCTACAGAAAGTGTGTCGCAACATGCCTCAGAAGAAAATAGAGTATCTAAAAAAGGCGGTATATTCGCTGTAATTGGATTTTTATTTAGAAGTCTTTGGCGCATCACTCGCATTGCAATGCTGATTGGAATCATCTTAGGGTCATTGTTTTTTGCGGCCTATGTATTACAACAAGATGACCAAGTTAGAAGTCAATTCGAAGGTAAACGCTGGGCTTTACCAGCCCGAGTATTTGCTAGGCCACTTGAGCTGTATGAAGGTCAATCCTTACGACCTGAAAACCTGCAAAAAGAATTACAATTATTGGGCTACAGCTACGTCACTCATCTGGTAGGTACTGGCCAATATACAAAAAAGAAAAACACATTTTTTGTGCAAAGTCGTGGTTTTAAATTTGCTGAAGACCAAGAAATATCTCGTCGGATCAAAATAGATATTAAGAAGAATAAAATAGTAAAACTCACCAATACCGAAAGCAATGAGCCGCTAACTTTAATGCGCTTAGAGCCAGTATTGATTGGGAATTTTTATCCTCAACATAATGAAGATCGAGTATTGGTTCGCTTAGATGATCTTAACCCTCTGTTAGCGCAAGGTTTAGTGGCAGTCGAAGATAAAAAATACTATGACCACTTTGGCGTAAACCCAAAATCGATTGTACGCGCAGTGCTAGCCAATGCTGAGGCAGGCAAAAAAGTGCAGGGCGCGAGTACGCTTACTCAGCAGCTAGTGAAAAACTTCTTTTTAAGTAGCGAGAAAAGTTACAAACGTAAAGCGCAAGAAGCGATTATGGCGATGTTGCTAGAAGTTCATTACGATAAAAACGAAATTTTAGAAGCGTATCTAAATGAAATATATTTAGGGCAAAACGGTAAACGTGCAGTGCATGGATTTGGTTTAGCTTCTCAGTTCTACTTTAATAAACCGATTAATGAATTGAAAACGGAACAAGTGGCTTTATTGATTGGTTTAGCTAAAGGCCCATCTTATTATAATCCAAGAGTACGTCCAAAAGCTGCAACGGAAAGACGTAATCTCGTCTTGGATGTGATGGCTCGTGAAGGTGTTTTGGAGGCTGCTTTAGTAAAGCAATTAAAGAATAAACCGCTTGGCGTATCTAAATTCGCCCCACCAAGTGTTAGCCCTTTTCCATCATTTTTGGAGTTAGTAAGAAAGCAACTTCAGCGAGATTACAAAGAGAAAGATTTAAATTCCTCAGGCTTGTTGATTTTCACGTCTATGGACCCTGTTGTTCAAATAAAAGCTGAAACGGTACTGAAGAAAAGAGTTGAAAAATTAGAAAGCTCTCGCCGCATGGAGAAAGATCAACTTAACGGTGCGATGCTGGTAAGTAGTGTTCAAGGTGGTGAAATTTTGGCTGTTGTAGGTGGTCGAGATGCTCGTTTTGCAGGGTATAACCGTGCTTTAAGCGCATCACGTCAGATAGGCTCTTTAATTAAGCCGGCAGTTTACTTAGCTGCATTAGAGTCAGGCGAATACACGTTGGCTAGTCCTATTGATGCAGGCCCTGTTACCGTGCGTTTATCTAAAACCAAAACGTGGAAACCCAAAAACTATAGTGGTAAAGATTTAGGTATGGTGCCTTTTGAAGAGGGTTTAGTGAACTCATTAAATACCCCAACAGTACGCATTGGTATCACTATGGGTTTAGAACAAGTTATCAAAACAGTGCAAAATCTTGGTATAGATAGAAATATCGTCGCTAACCCGTCGCTGTTGTTAGGCGCTCTGCAAATGACGCCGATTGAAGTTCAGCAGATGTATCAAACCTTCGCTGCAGGCGGTACATATACGCCATTGAAAGCTATTCGTAGTGTAATGAATTCATATGGCGAAACTTTAAAAAGCTATCCATTGATGATAAAGCAAGTGGCTCGTGAAGAATCGATGTACTTGGTTAATTATGCGATGAATAAAGTAACAAAACAGGGTACTGCGCGTTATTTGAGCAGTACTTTGCCTGCTTGGAAGAATTCTGCTGGTAAAACAGGAACCACGAATAAAAATGTAGATAGTTGGTTTGCAGGGTTTACAGGCGAACATGTTGTGACAGTATGGGTAGGTAGAGATGATAACAAACCCAGTGGATTTACAGGTGCGAGCGGTGCTTTAAGAGTTTGGGCAGACTTTGTCAAAGCTATCGACACCAAGCCTTTTAAACCTAAAAGGCCTAAAACAATTAAGTTTATGACGGTAGATAAAACGACAGGTTTGTTATTTAATTCTGAATGTGGATCGAAAACCATTGTGCCTTTTATTGTGGGTTCAGAGCCTAGTAAAGTAAGTGAATGCGCACCTGAAATCTATTATGAAAATATCGCACCTGAAAGTACGCCTAGTTGGAATAATCAACAGTCTGTAGATAATTCGATAAACACGAATACGGTTGTAAAAAGCTCTGCTAGTCGTAACCAAACAGATAGAATGAATACCTCAGGTCGTACAGTAGTGAGACCCAAGCAAAACTCGATTAATTGGAGTAATGATCAATCCTCTTCAAAAGATAATAGTCCTATTTGGGAAGGCTCATTCCAATAATGTCTTAAGTGATAAATAGTTTGATATTTAGGCATTTTCGGTATTTCATCTGATAAAATTATCTGTCTTACAGTTTTGTATTTACTTCACCTACAATTGAATTGAGAAACATCGTGAATCAAACTTTTAAAATATCATTAATTAGATACTTATTGCTGTTGTCTTTTTTTGCGTTAACAGGCTGTTCTGCTATTGATTCATATAGGGCTCCACCTCAAACAAGCGCTAGCAGTTTACCAAAAATACCGGAAATTAAACGTCAGTCATTTCAGCCACCAAAGCCACGTTATGTTCAGCCTAAAAAAGTCATTGAACCAGCACCAGTTGTGATAGTTAAGCCGTACCCTAAAACAATTACATCTACAAAACCAGTACCTCAATTAACTCAGCAACAAAAGCTTGAACGACAAAAACTTGTCCAGCAACAAGCGAAGAAGAAAGCCACTGTAGATATTGATCCTTATGCATCTATCCCTGAAAATAGTTCTAACAAACCATCGCTCGTTACCCCTAAGAATAATAAACCGAAAGTTAATTCTTCCTCACCAGCGGTTAATACACTGATGACAAGTGCACGTGCTGATATTGCATTTGGAAAAAGCCGTTCCGCCATTAGTAAATTAGAACGCGGACTCCGTATAGAACCAGGTAATGCTCAACTTTGGCATATGTTAGCCAAAGCACATTATTCTAATTCCGCATTTTTACATGCCATAAGTATTGCAAAAAAATCCAACGCCAATACTAACGACAAAGACCTCATTAACCAGAATTGGAAGCTAATTAAACTAGCGGGAGAGCGCTCTGGTAATGCTTCGGCTATAAAAGAAGCGCTTGATTATATGAAGGTGAATCCGTAAATAATAATGGATGATTCTAAAGAGTGGAAAGACCTCTTAGGTGAAAGCGGTCCGTTAGCGGAGGCTATCCCTGGTTTTCAAGTTCGTAAGCAACAGCAAGAAATGAGTGCAGCTGTGGGGGAAGCGATTAAAAATCATTCTTCAGCTGTTATTGAGGCTGGTACAGGGGTTGGAAAAACCTTTGCATATCTGGTGCCCGCCATTGCATCTGGTGGTCGAATTATCGTCTCAACAGGGACTAAAACGCTTCAGGATCAACTTTTTGCTAAAGATTTGCCAGTAGTTAAAAACTCACTTAAAACAGATTCCAGTATTGCGCTACTAAAAGGTCGTGCTAACTATCTCTGTACCTATCGTCTAAACCGAGCTCAGTCAGAAGGTCGTTTCGATGATCGTCGAAGCTTAACTCACCTACAACGTATTGCTGATTGGGAAGTGATGACGATAAGAGGTGATATTGCCGAATTAGGTAGCGTCCCGAAAGACGCTGAAGTCTGGCAGCATGTCACTTCAACTGCAGATAATTGTCTCGGTTCTGAGTGTGAAGATTACGAAACCTGTTTCGTCGTTAAAGCTCGACGTGAAGCCCAGGAAGCTGATGTCGTAGTCGTTAATCATCACTTGTTTTTTGCTGATTTAGCCCTTAAAGAAGAAGGTTTCGGAGAATTATTGCCCAGTGCCAACGCCGTCATTTTAGACGAAGCGCATCAGCTGCCAGAAATTGCCTCAACATTTTTTAGCGAGACCATTTCTAGTCGTCAATTGCTGGAGCTGAGTAAAGATACATTGGCAGAAGTCTTGATTGGCGCATCTGATATGGGAACGCTGAAAGACAGTTTGCTAGAGTTAGATAAGTGCGTGATGGATTTGCGCTTAGCAATGGACAAACCCGGTTTACGCGAACCCTGGTACAAAATAAAATCCAAACCAGCGATAGAAGCTGGTATTGCAGATCTTGATCGTATTTTAACTACTATTGGGGAAATTCTTAAAATAGCGGCTGAGAGAAGTAAAGGTTTAGAATCTTGTTATGACCGCTTCTTAATCCAAATTGAACGACTCAACAACCTTAATGACCCCAAAGCTGAAACAGTGCAATGGTACGAAACCTATACACGCTCATTTAGTTTAGTATCCACGCCTTTAGATATCGCATCAACCTTCAAAAAGCATATTGAAGGCTGGCCTTGTGCATGGATATTGACCTCAGCAACGATTGCCGTAGGGAGCTCGTTTGATCATTTTACCAAGCGTATTGGAATGGAATCGCCCAAAGAACTGTTGTTAGATAGCCCCTTTGATTATTGGCATCATGCTTTGCTCTACGCTCCACCTGAAATGCCTGAACCGCAGAATGTTGATTTTATTCCCGCTTTGGTTGAAGCCGCTGTGCCAGTGATTAATGCCAGTAAAGGACGAACATTCATGCTTTTTACGAGTTATCGCGCTTTAAATGAAGCCGCTGAGCTCTTGAGAAATGAGATTGATTATCCTATTTTAGTTCAAGGTGATACATCTCAAGCTGAGATGATTGAAAAATTCCGTAAGCTTGGCAATGCCGTCTTGTTAGGAACAAACAGTTTTTGGGAGGGTGTTGATGTACGTGGAGAAGCACTTAGCTGTGTGATTATTGATAAGCTCCCATTTGCCTCGCCAGGTGATCCAGTTTTGGAAGCTCGAATAAAATCAATTCGAGAAAACGGTGGCAATCCCTTTTTTGAATACCAGTTACCTCAAGCTGTTATCGCTTTAAAGCAGGGCGTTGGTCGTCTGATTCGTGATGATAATGATACTGGTGTGCTAATGATTTGTGATCCTCGTTTACGTACGAAGTCATATGGCTCTACCTTTTTAGAGAGTCTTCCTAGAGTACCCAAAACCAGTAAAATAGAGGTTGTGGAACGCTTTTTTGAACATATAAAAACACTTAATCTGAATAAAAATTCGAAAATGGATAATGAATCGGATTTATCAAACAATAAGAAAAAAAATGTAAAAGCGACTACTGAAAAACAGGACGATAAAAAATGACACGAATCATCGCCATTGAAACAGCCACTGAAGCCTGTTCAGCAGCATTATTGCTACAGAAAGACGACGGTCAGCAAACAATTTATAAACGATTTAAATTAGCGCCAAGAGAACACACCAAGCTAATTTTACCGATGCTTGACGAAGTATTAGCAGAAGCAAAATTAGAACTATCGGATATTGATGCAATAGCATTTGGACGAGGCCCTGGAGCATTTACAGGTCTTCGTATTGCCACTGGTATAGCCCAAGGCTTAGCACTTTCTGTTGATAAGCCAACCATTGCAGTGTCTAGTCTGATGGCAATGGCAATGAGCGCTCACCAACAAATGATTGAAAATGACACACATGAGCTGATGAGTATTGTTGTTGCAATAGATGCCCGAATGGGAGAAGTCTATTGGGCAGAATACGCAATAACTAATGGTAAGTTAGCACTTGTAGGAGAAGAGCAACTCTCGAACCCTACTGTTATCTATGAAAAAACAAAAACACTCATGCAAACCAGTCCTGTAGTCCTGATTGGTTCAGGCTGGGATGTCTATCTTGAAGACTTTCAAAATGATAACCCCGATTCGTTGTCATTAAATTTTATTGAGGGTAAGTTTCCAGAAGCTGAACATGTGTCGCAACTTGCATTACAAGCGTTTGAACAAGGCGAGATTCAATCAATAGAAGAGGCCCAGCCTGTTTATTTACGAAATAACGTGGCAGAAAAATCAAAAAAACCGCTATAACAAAATCTCACTATACAAAAACAACAACTGATCAATAAAATATCAACAAAAAGTAGGGGGGTGTCATTTTTTAATTCTTTTAACGCTAACTGCACAAAACCCCTTTTATTCAACGTACCTCAATTACCCCATACTGCTCGTTTTATTATTTAAAATGTTGAATACAATTATTTGATCACTTTTAACTTTCACTGTTATGGCATAATGCCTGCCTTAAAATTTAACCAAACAAGAATACATTCATGAGCGATCGAAAAAAACCAAGCTTTAGCAACATACTCTTCGAGATGGCAATTTGCATTTTCATTCCATCAATGATTTTAAAAAAACTTAGCGATGAGTCTAGTTTGGGAACAACAGGCGCATTAGTGTTAGCACTGAGTTTGCCGTTAGCATGGGGTATCTATGAGTTTATTAAAAATAAAAAAGTGGGGTTTGTACCTGCACTTGGTTTTATAAGTATTTTACTAACAGGTGGAATCGGTTTACTCAAACTTGACTCGGGATATATCGCCATAAAAGAAGCAGCAATACCTTTAGTCATAGGTATCGCAACCTTAATATCTGCAAAAACACGCTTCCCTTTAGTGAAAACATTTCTCTATAACGATATGGTAATAGAAGTAGATAAAGTGTCAGAAGCGCTCGAAAAAAATCAAGCCCAAAGCTCTTTTGAAAAAATTATGCGTAACGCAACAATGATGCTTGCCGGCTCATTTTTTCTATCTGCAATACTAAACTATGGACTCGCAAAATACTTCATCACCAGCCCCTCTGGAACAGCAGAATTCAATAGCCAGTTAGGCTCAATGAATCTATGGAGTTATCCTGTAATCGTACTCCCGTCTATGATCGTACTGGTTTTTGCTATGTTTTATATTTTCAAAAATATCAAACGAATCACAGGTTTAAACTTGGAAGAAATACTCAGAAATTAAAGAAAATCGAAGTATGTTGATGAAAGTTTGACTTTGATCTTCCTCCGATAAAACGGACATTTTACATTTCATGCAGCTATTCTCTCAAATTCCGCAGGAGGTAGATAACCAATTCCAGAATGCAATCGTTTGTGATTGTAAAACTGATTGATGTAACTGTTCAGAGAATAGCGTAATTCATGTTCACTTTTAAAGACTCTACCACGAATCAGTTCTGCTTTTAAGCTGTGAAAGAAAGACTCCATATGTGCATTGTCAGTACAAAATCCAGGACGATTAACACCATGGCGAATACCGTGTTTACTCAATTCATCTTGATATCGGTATGCCGCGTATTCAATACCTCTATCTGTATGAAAGATCATCTCCTTTTCAGGTGTTCTGTTTTTCAACGTATTTTTTAAAGCACGCAGTGTTAAATTAACCGTGCGGTCTTTCCTAATGACCAGCCTGATATTCTACGACCATAAACAACCATTACAGTCGCCAAATAATGCCACTGTCCTTTCACCTTAAGGTAAGTGACATCACCAACCCAGACTTGATTAAGCTGGCTTGCAGAGGGCTCTAATCTTCGTAGGTTTTCTCCTTTAGCTGTAAACTGTTTTAGACCGGGTATTCGCTTAGTGTGCGATTTTTAATGGCCTTGTTATATTTTTTATACTCTTTCGTTCCAATAACCTGGTTTTCTACTGTTATGCATTACAGCAACTACAAACACCGTATTTTCATTTGACTGATATATTACAGAAAAAGGAAATTTACTTAGTAGAAATCTACGAAACCCCTTTTTAAATTTAGGCCACGTATTTGGTAGTTCTTAAATTGTTTGAAAGCTAGACTCTAGTTCAGATAAATAATCTTCTCCTAAACCGTCAGCTTGGTTTTGATACCATTGATATGAAGATTTTATTTTTTTGCAACATCGGGGTGAAACTTGATACTAAGCATTTAGCTTGTGATGTCTTTTTTTATATTTTCCCAAGAAACACCTTTTACAGCTCCTGACTCCAACTCAATAAATCTTTTATTAGCAAGTTCTCCCCACGCTTTATCAACATTATCATCATGTTTAGATTCCAGTGAAGATATTAAGCAATGAGCGACTAAAGCTTTTTCATCAGAGCTTAGTTATCCAATATTTTGAATTACTTGATTAAAAACTGCTGACATTTGAAAGCCTCCTAATATTTATCATTTAATTTTAGCACGGCACAATTTTCAAATCACTTTATTGAATATAACGCCTTGCTCAGCGGAAAACGACGAGCGTGAGCGAGTTGGTTTTCCGATGTAGTAACTTGTTAACTTTTGTTTATTAATGACATAATTTTTGATTTAATATTATCAGAACATGCGGATAACTCTAAAGAATGATTGTTTGCATATTTTTCTATAAAAGAAAAATAAAAACTATCCGCTTGCCTGATTGTTTCAAATGTTTTATCTCCGTATTCCCACTCGCCATCTGGTGTAATATTACAAGAGTACCTAACAAACAAATTATCTTTTTCTATCTGCAACCAGCATGAGTACTTACCTTTAAGCATAAGAACAGTATGTGTTACTTCAGGTTTTAAAATCTTTAAAAAGTCGAAGAATGATATTTCAGATCGCTTTATTTCACTAAAGACTTTTTCATCTATGTCATCAGATAGATGGATATCATCATCATGTGATATAACCATATTTTTAGAATTAGTGTGAATATAAGCCAATTGAGTTCCGCTGGCATCTTGCCCAAATAAAAAACACAAGTTCCCAGATAAGCAATCTGGATTACTTTTTCTAGTACAATCAACATAATCAAAACTTTGAGTGAATTGAAAGTCTTGGTGATATTCTTCACCGTCATCTTCTTCAAATTCATACTCATGTTGTTTGTATGAAAATTTTAGCTTACAAAATTCACTAGTTTCAATTATTTCTATCCATTTTTTTAAAAACACATTTTTGTTCTGTGAGTTATAAAAAAAATTTTCAAAAAGGGGTTCAATTTTCTCTATGAATTCTTTTCTTTGCTGGTTGAAATCGGCGTTCATATTTTTCTCTTTCTTATATTTTTTACTTTACGAGTTGTAATAATTGTAACTCATATTTGCAGGATATATGCTTTTGCGTCGCAGACAAGCTAACGCCTTGCACAGTGGAAAACGACGAGCGCCAGCGAGTAGTTTTTCCGATGCAGCAACTTGTTATATTTTTTTAAATTTAAGCAACTAATTCTTGTTCAATGTCCCAGCCTGGAAACACAATTACTGCAGGATGACATTTTAAAGCTCTGGCTAAAACTTTTGCTCTTTCAACTCCAAGCTTCACTTTATCATGCTCAATGGCAGATAAAGTTGATTGAGGTATGCCACTTAATAAAGCCAATTCATTTTGGCTCAATTCTTGGAGTTCACGAAGAATACGAACTGAGCTACCAATGGTAACTTCGACTGTTTTTTTTGCTTTTTTAAATTCATTCATTTTAAGTTCTCCTATAGTCATGAGCAGTTACTCTAAATACTTTGACACAAAGCTCTTCATTTTCAATTTTATAAATAACTCGATATTGTATATTAAGACGAGAAGAGCGATGCCCCTCCCATTCACCAGAAAGAGCTTCATCGTTAAAGCTTCTTATTAACTTTAAACCTTCTGGACCTGAGATGGCTACAATATCTTTCCATTTTTCATACCTCATCAGTATTTCAACTGGAATTTTATTCAGTTGTTTTGTCGCTTTTTTATGTTCGTAAATTTCCCACATACTAAATTAAGTATATATATTATATTTAGTATGTCAAACCTGCACTAGTCTAACGCCTTGCTCAGCGGAAAAATGCGAGCGTGAGCGAGTAGTTTTTCCGATGTAGCAACTTGTTAAACTATTACAATAGTATTGGTAAGGCTAGTACGAACCATTAAACTTGTTATTGTAATGGATATTGATCCTTTGGGGATTAAGTCATGCATCCACATTGATGCAGCATTCTTCTTGAAGAAACGATATAAGCTCATTGAGTTCCTCATATTTAGGTATACAAAATAAAGTCCTACCTTCACGTTCTTGCTTTATTAAACCAACCGAAACCAACCGTGCTATATGGTGGGATAATGTAGAACTAGGAACACTCAGCACTGATTGTAATTCTCCTACGGGTATACCTTTACGTCCTCCTTTTATTAAGTAGCGAAATATCTGTAAGCGTGTTTTGTGTCCTAGTTCAGCCAATTTTGTAGCCGCAGTTTCTGTGTCCATTTATTATGTTCTTGATTGTTATTTATTTCCATTATAGTCGAAATATATTGACAGACCAAGTTCTAAGGGACATTATATTTCCATAATATTAGAAATATGGAAATATAATGTATCAACAAATAAAAAACTACTTAATAATGCCAGACACTCAAAGAATGATGATGAGTACTCTAGAAATGTTTATGCAATTGTTCTTAGAACTAACAATATTATTTATTGCGATTAGTTATCTCGTCGCTTTGATAAACCAGAAATTACCAGCAGAGAAGATTCAAAAATTATTAGGTGCACATCAAGGTAGAGGCTATCTAACCGCCGCAGCACTAGGTGCTATTACCCCATTTTGTAGTTGTTCAACTATTCCTATGTTGATCGGATTATTGAAAGCACGAGCAGGTTTTGGCCCAACCATGACTTTTCTTTTTACTTCACCACTCTTAAACCCAATTGTTATCGCACTTTTTATTCCAGTACTAGGACTTAAAGCGACTTTGCTATATGCAAGTTTTGCACTGACAGCATCAATCTTTTCTGGCGTGTTATTACATAGATTTGGATTCCAGCGTTATATAAAGAAAGAAATGTTAGAGCCTAAAATATCTACTAGTAGCATTGATTGTAATTCTTCTGGAAAATCCTCGTCTTGTGACAGTGTAGTTCCAGTCGAACCTACAATATATGTAAAAGCATGGCAAGAAAGTTGGACACTATTTCGCTCAATGTTTCCTTATATGTTTATCGCAATGATAATTGGTGCAGTAGTACACGGATTCGTTCCTGCTGATTTTTTTGCTAAGGTAGCAAGCGCGGATAATCCTGTTGCAGTACCAACTGCCGCACTTATCGGGATACCACTTTATATTAGAGTGACTGCATTACTTCCTTTGGTTGCTTCTTTTTTAGCAAAGGGTGTGAGTATCGGAGCCATTATCGCTTTGGTTATAGGTAGCGGTGGAGCTAGTTTACCCGAATTGATTTTACTTAAAAGGCTCTTTTACTGGCCGTTACTTGCTGCTTTTTTATTTGTGATTTTTAGTATGGCGGTTATTGGAGGTTTTACTTTTAACTGGTTATTAATATAGAAAGTTGAACCCTTATTGAATATTTTGTTTCATAACCATTAATAGTTTTAACTATAATGTATGTACATAGTCAGCTGAAGTCTAACGCCGTGCTAAAAGGCGAGCTTGCGAGTCCAGCCCGCGTGTTTTTGCGGGCGATTTTAAGCACCTTGTTAGGCATTTCCTGCTCTTTGACTTACAAGAACATCTTGTTTTAGAGTATCAAAAGTTCCCACTCTTTCCAGTTGAATTACAAAAGGTGACTTTAGATAAATCTGCGTTCCAGTTTTTGATAAATCAAATTTTCCATGTGCAACTGGTCCTACAAAGTATTCGAATCCACCTTTTAATCTAAAGGTTGTTACAAAATGAATTTGATTACCCCAGTCCGCAATATTAAATCTTAGTTCCGCATCTAAAACGGAAGAAGGTTTTTCCAACGAGAAAAAGCCTGAACCCCATTCACCACTTGTACCACCCCAGGCTCTATAAAGTAACAAACCATCCTCTGGAGATATGCGTCGAATCGGCATATCTGCAAAACCTTTAGACTTCCAATCAACCATGCTCATCTCCTGATATTTGCCTAACGCCTTGCACAGCGGAAAAATGCGAGCGAAAGCGAGTAGTTGTTCCGATGCAGTAACTTGTTATATTTAAGCAGCCTCGAAAGAAACAGAACTAACATTAACTAAATTAACATTTTGTTTAGCCTGCCAAAGATCATAGTTATCTTGCATTGATAGCCAACTCTCAGGAGTACGACCTACAGCTTTAGATAACCTAAGAGCCATTTCAGGAGTGACAGCACTTTGACCTTTCAGTATACGACTTAAGGTTGATGAAGCTACATCAAGTTGCGTAGCTAAGAATCGGCAACTATAACCAAAAGGTTCAAGATAAGTTTCT
>CALFUP010000113.1 GCA_937929875.1 uncultured Cocleimonas sp.
GTTCTCAATGCCAGAGCAATATCCCACTTCTACAATCATTTCAATATCGTATTGGGTGCGCTCTTTCAGTCGCTGTGCTTCTACTAGACGGTTTTCTGCATACAGAAATTCGAGTCGTGATTTAAGTTCGACTTTAATATGTTCGACCGCACCCAGCATGATTTCACGTGGCGTAACATAATGGGATTTAGGGTAAACGGTAAGTCTTGGGACTTTGCGTAACACTTCGCCCGTCAATGGATCAAAGAAACTGAGCTGTTCTACTTCGTCATCAAAGAGCTCGACGCGGACTGCTTCGATATCAGAATCAGCAGGATAGATATCAATAACATCGCCACGCACTCGGTAATTGCCACGTTCTAAGACCAAATCATTTCGAGTATATTGGATTTCAGTTAAGCGTTTAATGATGTCGCGTTGACCAATTTTTTCGCCACGATCCAAGTGAAGCATCATGCTCATATAAGATTTAGGATCGCCCAAACCGTAAATGGCTGAAACAGTGGCAACGATTATCGTATCTGTGCCTTCTAACATCGCCTTGGTGGCAGATAGTCGCATTTGTTCAATGTGTTCGTTGATTGATGCGTCTTTTTCAATAAAGGCATCCGAAGCAGGTACATACGCTTCTGGTTGATAGTAATCGTAGTAAGAAACAAAGTATTCAACTGAATTATCAGGAAAGAATTCCTTCATTTCACCATAAAGCTGTGCTGCCAAGGTTTTGTTGTGCGCCATGATTATGGTCGGGCGTTGTGTTTGCGCAATCACGTTAGCCATAGTGAAGGTTTTGCCGGAACCCGTAACACCCAATAATGTCTGGTGTAAAAGGCCATCATTCAAACCATCGACTAGAGATTTAATCGCTGTGGGCTGATCTCCAGCGGGTTCGTACTCGGTATGTAAATTAAATTTATTAATCATTCACTTTATTTTAGTTTACTGAAAAGTTAGATAGAGTATATTTCAACTATTCTTACATCGGAAATTCTTTAAGGTATTAAAAATGGCTATTCAATTATCAGATCGCGTCCAGCGAGTTAAACCTTCACCAACCTTAGCCATGAGTGCATTGGCTCAAAAAATGAAAGCTGAAGGCCGAGACGTAATTAATCTAGGAGTTGGTGAGCCTGATTTTGGAACGCCAGATCATATTAAAGCCGCTGGTATTGCTGCTATTAACGAAAATAAAACGGGCTACACGGCTGTTGATGGTATTCCTGAATTGAAGTCAGCCATTATTAATAAATTTAAACGTGATAACAGTCTTGACTACGATGCAGACCAAATATTGGTATCTTGTGGTGGTAAACAGAGTTTTTACAACCTTTGTCAAGCGATGATAAATTCTGGCGATGAGGTCATTATTCCTGCGCCGTATTGGGTTTCATATCCAGATATGGTGTTGCTTGCAGGTGGCAAGCCAGTCATCGTAAATGCTGGTCAAGATCAAAATTTTAAGTTAACAGCAGAAGACCTTGAAAACGCTATTACTGAAAAAACTCGATTGTTTGTAATTAATAGTCCCTCAAACCCTACGGGTGTTAGCTATACCGATGCTGAATTAAAAGCCTTGGGTGATGTGTTAGTTAAGCATCCGAATATTGTCGTTGCTACAGATGATATGTATGAACATATTTTATTCGAAGGAATGACTTTTTCAAATATCCTCAATACAAGCCCAGAGCTTTATGATCGCTGTGTCGTATTAAATGGTGTTTCAAAAGCTTACGCTATGACAGGTTGGAGAATTGGTTATGCCGCAGGACCCGCAGATTTAATCAAAGGAATGAAGAAGATCCAAGGGCAGAGCACCTCGAATCCTACCTCTATTTCACAACATGCAGCGGTTGCTGCTCTAAATGAAAATCAAGAATGTATACAACCCATGTTAAAAGCCTTCAAAGAACGTCATGATTTTGTCGTTGAAGGTTTAAATGCAATTGATGGCGTTGAGTGTTTGCCTTCTGATGGAACTTTCTATAGTTTTCCAAATGTTGAAGGTTTAATCGATCGAGTTGACGGCGTTTCTGACGATTCTGAATTATCTCAATTGCTTTTATCAGAAAAGGAAGTGGCGATGGTTCCAGGAAGCGCATTTGGCGCGCCAGGACATATACGTTTGTCTTATGCTACAAGCATGGAAAACTTGATCAAAGCAATTGATCGTATCGCTTCCTTGTAGCAGTAATTGAATTACCTGCACTTCAATAAAGGCAGGTAAAAATGATCAATAGAAAATATGCTTTTTTGTTATATGGCAAGTCATTACTCAATTCATACTTACTTATACATAAAAAAGTGGGGGGGTGTCAGTTTGGTTTCAATCTAGCCATTTTTCACAGGAGATTATGAAACTCCGTATTTTTCCCTGTATTCACTAATTTTATTCAATAGATCAGGGTCTTTTTGTGAGTTCTCAATATATTGAATCACTTGGTTTAAACCAATAATATTAATTACAGATATGCCATAGGTATCAGCAATTTCTTGAACAGCTGATTTTTCCCCTTGTCCTCGCTCTTGTCTGTCCAAAGAAATACAAATCCCCGCTAGTTTCGCCTTATTATCTGCAACCAATTCTGCTGCCTCGCGAGAGGCTGTACCAGCGCTGATTACATCATCAACTACCAATACCTTACCTTGTAATGGTGCTCCGACGATATTGCCACCTTCGCCATGATCTTTAGCTTCTTTACGATTATAGGCATAGGGATAATCAATACCGTGTTTTTCATAAAGTGTTGCAGCTACTACGGCAACTAATGGAATGCCTTTATAAGCAGGGCCAAATAGCATATCGAATTCTAATTCAGAATCGATGATCGCTTGTGCATAGTAATCGCCTAATCTAGCCAATGAAGAACCTGATTGGAATAAGCCAAAATTAAAGAAATATGGGCTCAATCGTCCTGATTTTAAGGTAAATTCCCCAAATTTTAATACCTTGTTTTGAATGGCAAAATTGAGGAATTCGGCTTGATAGTCTTTCATAAAGTATCCGTATTATTGTGTTAGGTATTCAGGTTTATTCGCGTAAAAAATCTAGTGATTAACATCGAGCAAAATCTAATTTAGCATAACTAGAGTTCCTTAAGGAACCTCTGAATGACCTATGAGAGATTCTGTAAGTCTCCAGGGCGTCATATTCTAGGCGCACTTCGCAGTGAATGGTACTTTCTTTGGCATTGAGCAACGACCTTCATAAGAAGTGTAACAACGAAGCTGTGCTCCATGCCAATAAATGATGCCCTAGAGGCTTACCCTGCGGGGCTTAG
>CALFUP010000114.1 GCA_937929875.1 uncultured Cocleimonas sp.
TCAGGCAATTGCGCTTCACCTAAACTAACGCCAGCTGGAGCATCAACCAATTCAAACTTGAATTTATGTTGATACAGATAATGACCTTTAACTATCTCCCAGCGCGCATTTAACGTTTGTTTGTTACTAGCGGATAAGTCAAAAACAAAGGCTTTATTGGGATCGAGGGTTTCATCGGCAGTGCCTAAATTAGTGATACCTAATTGTGATGCAAGATCAGATTTTTCTATAGAAACACTACTTGAAATCGCTGAACTTGAAGATGCTGTGTTTGTATCCACAAGATCCATCATCAAGCTTGGTTTTTTCGCCAAGTTCATTGGGTCCATTGCAGGCGAAATATCCAAAGCTGGAACAGGGTCCATTGCTGGAGCAGAATTCATAACAGGAGTAGCAACCTTAATCAGCTGACCTGAATTAAAGTTAATTTTTAGATTTTTATGTTGTGGCGGATAGCAAATGCCTGTTAGTTTTGAGCAGCCTTGATAGCTTGCTCTAACGGTGATGGCTTCAGTTAATAAATCAGCATGATTAGCACTAGCATTGATTTTTGCGTTAACCGAAAAGTCTTTATTGTAGGTTGTGATTTCACCAAAAAATGGGTCAACTTCATCAATGCCGGGGGGCAGCTCTAGATCGCTAATACTTAAGCCCACTTTCGGTTCAACGATTCTTAGTTTGATTTTATTTTGATAAAGATAATGCCCCTTAGTTACTGTGAAATTAGCGTTTAGCATCTGCAGGTCAGCAGTGTTTAGTTTGAGTTGAAACGCTTCTTCAGGCGGTAAAGGCTGATTGCTATTCATTAAACCAGACAAACCTAGCGAATCCGCTAAAGAGATATTCGTTTTTTTATTCTCTGGTTTCTCAACAGATGCAACTTTCAGCGCCGCTAAACTAACGCTTAACGTCTTTTTTTGCGGAGGATAACAAACACCCGCATCCGCACAGCCTTGTGAAACAGTTTTTAATGAAAGCTTGGTAGCATCTGAAGCTGAAGTTGCTCGTATAATTGGGATTTCAATCGCAACTTGTTTACGATACGTTTCTACTTTGCCAAAACCAGGATCATCTTTGATTTTGCCTTTAGGAATAATCGCTTCGCCTAGAGTAATGCCAGGCGTATCGCTTTCAAATTTAAAGCGTTTACGATACATATAATATTCGTCAGCAATATCCCAAGTAGCTTTAATTCGATCAGTTGAGAGTGCGGTGACTGAAGCCTTGAAAGCATCATCTGGGCGCAGTAAATCATCAGGGTTAACTGCGTAAGCTTGAACCATAAAGATGTAAAGTAAGATTGAGGCGGATATTTTTTTTATCATAATTCTAAGAGTGTCATTCGATGTTTTAGTTCTTACGTTTTTAGTTAAAAGCTAGATGCGATGCATTTCAAACCATAAAGAATTTAACACTTAATCCCTCAAGGGAAAACATCCAACTTTGTATAGGTTCTATTTGCGTTTTTTAAAACAAAAACTAGCCGAGCTTGCGAGGCAATAGCTTTTTTGTGTAATGCTGGTCCGAAGGGTAGGCGTAACCGTATCAATTTCCGTTAAAAAGTAGGGGGGTGTCATTTTCATTAATATTCAATACCCTTTTAAGCGTTATTTCTTATTCAATAATTTCGGGATTGATTAATAAATCCTGTAAGTCCCCACCTTCTTTCAAATGTAATGTTGCCCACTTAGGTTTTCTACCTTTACCCGTCCATGTTTGTTCTGGATTTTCTGGGTTGTGATATTTAGCTTTAACAAAGCCTATTTGTTTTCTCTTCTTTTTAGTCTCTTTTTCCGGAGCGATTAATGTAGTGTCAAAAACTTCAGATAGTTCAAAGCCAGACTCAGCCGCCAATGCCGCAATTTTCTGTTGTAAAATGGCTTTTTCGCTTTGTTTAGCCTGTTCAATAATGGCAGGTAACGCATTTTGTAAGCCGATTAAATCAATCAACGTTAATTCACTCAAGTCGATCTGCTTAACTGTCTCTACTTCGGTTGCAGTATTAGCTTTAGTTTTTTTAGTTACTTTTTTTGTCACGTTTTTACTCACAATAACCCCTTCAATTCTTTGTTCTTCAGTAATAAGCCATTCTAACTGTTACGTAATTATACATTATGAGGATGAGCTAAGGCTTAATCAATAATATCCCAATAATTGAAAAAGCGAATTACACACCCATGATAATTGAGTCTACATTGATTATTTACGTTGCGATCAGCCATTAGGACTCAAATATGCGCACATTTCCCATTTTCTTTGTCTTATTTCTTGTCATTCCCATTATCGAAATTTACTTATTGATTAAAGTGGGCGAAGAAATTGGAGCTTTACTCACTATATTTTTCGTCGTCTTAACTGCCGTCATCGGTGCTGGTTTGTTGCGCCAACAAGGTTTATCAACCTTAGCGCGTTTTCAGCAAAATTTATCAAGCGGAAAAATACCCGCGCAAGAAATGGTCGAGGGCATTCTGTTAGCCGTCGGAGGCGCACTATTAATGACGCCAGGATTTGTCACAGACACAATGGGGTTCTTATGTTTACTGCCCTTCAGTCGAAAATTTATCGCGGGCAATATTATCAAGCGTTCAAGCGCAAAGTTTACTGCAGGCATGTCAGGTGGCTTTGGCGGAGGAATGGGCAGAGCAGGTGGCTTTCATCCTCACAAAGATGATGACGTTTACGAAGGTGAATTTACCGAAGTAGAGAAAGATCCAAGGGTTATTAGCCCTAGTAAAAAATCAGATTTTAAATAACGATTAAAAATAATTCATATTTTTTAATCGAAAGCCCTTGAATTAGTTTAAATCAGACCTATCATTAGCAGTCGAAGGCATAGAGTGCTAGAAACTCCTGCCCCGTAACATAAACACTTTACAATTTTACCCTTTTAGGAGAAACAATATGGCGATTCGCCCACTACACGACCGTGTTTTAGTACGTCGTACAGAAGAAGAGCGTGTAACAGCAAGCGGAATTATTATTCCAGATAGCGCAAATGCAGAGAAGCCAAACACTGGTGAAATCATTGCAGCAGGCAACGGCCGTATCACAGATACAGGCAATGTTCGTGCAATGGACGTAAAAATTGGAGATCAAGTATTGTTCGGTCAATACTCAGGCCAGCCAGTTAAAGTTGACGGTGAAGACCTAATAATGATGAAGGAAGAAGATATTCTCGCAGTTGTCGAATAAATAATTGCTTGAGATATTCATCTT
>CALFUP010000115.1 GCA_937929875.1 uncultured Cocleimonas sp.
TCAAAAAGTAGGGGGGTGTCATTTTAACGAATAATATTTGGTATTTTTGCTTAAAACAGGAAATAATTTGATTGCTTACAGAAATTCGATAAATAGTATTGAATTAAATAATTTCTATATCACTTTGTAATCTAGCCATAAATAATAAAACTGATATACTTTCTCACCTTTTGATCTTAATCGAATCTAATTAGAGTTTTTCCGAATTACAAATTATCAATGGTGTAGCTAAATAAATACCGACGTTTTATTCATTCTAAAACTCCTTTGATTAATTAATATCAGTTAGATCAACGCTTAAAAATCAATGCATTTCTTATAGTTTTATAACTATAAATATTTACAGGATTTATAGTTCCTATGTAAATATAAATGCATCACTAAAAATTCAATAGAACTATTGAGGATTCCTATGCAAAACGACGTTTCTAAAAAAACTGCAGGTATTAAAACAAAACAATCAGCTGCTGTTATACATTCGGATTTATTAGAAACTTCTATAAATACGGTATCGGCTAACAATCAAAATATTGGCAGTACGATTAATACATTACCTAAAAAACAAGGTTTGTATGATCCAAAAAATGAACATGATGCTTGTGGTGTAGGCTTTGTTGCACATATAAAAGGTGAAAAGAGCCATAATATTGTTCAACAAGGTTTAACAATTCTTAAGCGTGTCACTCATCGTGGAGCCGTGGGCGCAGACCCCAAAGCGGGTGATGGTGCAGGCTTATTAATGCAGATCCCTGATGACTTTTTCCAAGGCGAAGCAACTGAGTTTGACTTACCAGTCAGTGGTGAATATGGCGTAGGTATGGTGTTCTTGCCAAAAGATGGTCGTATTCGTGCTGAATTACAAGACATTATTAATAGTGTCATCGAAGAGATTGGTCAAAAACTTATCGGTTGGAGAAAGGTTCCCGTTGATGCCAGTGGTTTAGGAGAAAGCGTAAAGCCTACGGAACCTGCGATCTATCAAGTATTTGTTGGGCGGGGTGAGAATGCGCCGGATCAAGAGTCTTTTGAGAGAAAACTATTCGTCATTCACAAAGCACTTACAGCCCGTGTTGATGCAGAAGAAATGGATGGTAGTGGAGATTTTTATATCTGTTCAATGTCTTCAAGAACGATTGTCTATAAAGGCATGTTACTTGCTGAACAAGTAGGAGAATATTATCAAGATCTGATGGATGAAAGTGTTACTTCAGCTTTGGCATTGGTTCATCAACGCTTTTCGACAAATACTTTCCCAACATGGGAATTAGCTCATCCTTTTAGAATGATTGCTCATAATGGTGAAATCAATACCAATCGTGGTAATAAGAACTGGATGGCAGCTCGCCAAAGCTCGATGAAGTCAGAACTTATTGGTGAGGACATGGATAAGATCTGGCCCGTAATTCCTGATGATCAATCTGATACTGCTGCTTTGGATAATGCCTTAGAGTTGATGGTAGCTGGTGGTTACACGCTTACCGAAGCGATGACAATGTTGATTCCAGAAGCATGGCACGGCAACGATCAAATGGGTAAAGATCGTTCATCTTATTACGAATATAACGCAGCTATTATGGAGCCATGGGATGGCCCCGCAGCTGTTGCATTTACGGATGGGCGCCAAATAGGCGCTATGCTGGATAGAAATGGATTACGTCCTGCCAGATATTTAATTACTGATGATAACCTTGTTGTTATGGCATCTGAAATGGGTGTGCTAGACATTCCACAGGAAAAAATAATAAAAAAATGGCGTTTAGAGCCAGGTAAGATGTTTCTCCTCGATATGGAGCAAGGCAGAATTATTTCAGATGATGAATTGAAATCAGGTTTAGCCAAGGCGCATCCCTATCGAAAGTGGCTTGATGAAACTCAATATAAATTGGGTCATATTAAAGCAGGTGAGCCAACGCCTGAACCTTTAAGTAAAGATGAGTTGTTGAAGCAACAGCAAGCGTTTGGTTACACCCAGGAATATATTAAATTCTTGCTTGAGCCAATGGTTGCGCAAGGTATGGAAGCAACAGGCTCAATGGGTGTTGATAGTCCAGTCGCTGTTTTATCTCATCGTGCTAGACATATATCTAATTATTTTAAGCAAAATTTTGCGCAAGTAACCAATCCTCCTATTGATCCAATTAGAGAAGAAATTGTGATGTCGTTGGTGACTTTAATTGGGCCTCGTCCTAATTTGTTGGGACATCTAAACAAAGGCAGCAGTATGCGCCTTGAGGTTGAACAACCGATATTGACCAACGAACAATTATCCAACATTCGTAATATTGACGAAAAAATGGGTAATGCGTTTAAAACCAAAACGCTAGATATCACTTATGATGTGGTATTACGTGGTGGCGGCATGACCAATGCGCTGAAAGCCCTTTGTAAAGCAGCACAAGAAGCGGTTGAAGGTAATTTCAATATTTTGATTCTTTCCGATAGAGGTGTATCGCCAGAAAAATTGGCTATTCCTGCATTATTAGCAACCTCTGCAGTACATCACCATTTAATTAAAACGGGATTAAGACACGCAACTGGATTGGTTGTTGAAACAGGCGCAGCTTTAGAAATTCATCATTTTGCGACTCTTGCAGGATACGGTGCTGAAGCTATTAATCCATGGTTAGCTTTAGAAACGGTAGATGATAATTTAGCTAGTTTCGCTCCTGATATGGATGTTGATACAGCACATAAAAACTATATTAAATCAGTAGGCAAAGGACTTAAGAAAGTCATGTCCAAGATGGGTATTTGTACTTACCAGTCTTATTGTGGGGCACAAATTTTTGATGCGGTTGGATTAACCACTAAATTTGTCGAAAAATACTTCACAGGCACTTCAACTACGATAGAAGGCATTGGTTTAAAAGAAATATCCAGAGAAGCACGTCGCTGTCATCAGCGTGGTTACGGCAATAAGAAGCTGTATGAAAAGCATTTGGATGTCGGTGGAGATTATGCTTATAGAGTTCGTGGTGAAAAACATGTATGGACGCCAATCACCATCTCAAAATTACAACATGCAGTGCGTGGCAACGATGCTAAAAGTTTTGCTGAATTCTCTAAAACTATTGATGAGCAAGCAGAAGGGCTTTTGACTCTGCGAGGTTTGATGGATTTTGATTATTCAGGTAAGCCTGTTTCGATTGATGAAGTTGAATCAGCAAAAGAGATTGTAAAACGATTTGCTACGGGGGCAATGTCCTTTGGAAGTATTTCACATGAAGCGCATTCTACATTAGCAGTTGCTATGAATGAGATTGGCGCAAAATCGAATACTGGAGAAGGAGGTGAAGAACGTGAGCGTTTCTTACCTTTGAAAGACGGCAGCAGGAATCCGATGCGTTCAGCTATCAAACAGGTAGCTTCTGGTCGATTTGGTGTTACCACTGAGTACTTGGTTAATGCGGATGATATTCAGATTAAGATGGCGCAAGGAGCAAAACCAGGTGAGGGTGGTCAATTACCTGGGCACAAAGTCGATGAAAGAATCGGTGCGGTTCGTCACTCGACACCTGGTGTTGGTTTAATATCGCCGCCGCCGCATCACGATATTTATTCTATCGAAGATTTAGCTCAACTTATTCATGATTTAAAGAACGTTAATCCAAAAGCAAGAATTTCAGTGAAGCTAGTATCTGAAGTGGGTGTTGGAACGGTTGCAGCAGGAGTTACTAAAGCGCATGCCGATCATTTAACGATTTCTGGCTATGATGGTGGTACAGGTGCATCACCATTAACTTCATTGCGTCATGCAGGTTCTCCTTGGGAAATCGGTTTAGCAGAAACACATCAAACGTTAGTAATGAATAAATTGAGAAGCCGTGTTTGTGTACAAGCAGATGGTGGTTTAAGAACCGGTCGAGATGTGGTTATTGCAGCACTCTTAGGGGCAGATGAGTTCGGTTTTGCGACCGCTCCATTAATTGCTGAAGGTTGTATCATGATGCGTAAGTGTCATTTAAATACTTGTCCAGTAGGTGTGGCTACACAAGACCCAGAATTGCGGAAAAAATTCACAGGTAAACCAGAGCATGTAATCAATTATTTCTTCTTTGTTGCTGAAGAAATGCGTCAGTTAATGGCTAAATTAGGTTTCCGTACGGTTTCTGAAATGGTGGGTCAATCGAATAAAATCAACATGAAAGAAGCGATCAATCATTGGAAAGCTAAAGGAATAGATTACAGTCGTTTATTAGCAAAACCTCGCGCTAGTTCTCACAATGAAATCCACCATACAATGGGTCAAGATCATGGTCTTGAAGCGGCATTAGACAATAAATTAATTGAGTTGTCACAGGCAGCATTAGAAAATGGTGAGAAGGTTAATATCAACATTGATATTGAAAACCATAACCGAACTTTTGGCACCATGTTATCTGGTCGAGTCGCTGAAAATTATGGTCATGCAGGTTTACCAGATGACACCATTCTAATTAATGTCTCAGGTACAGCGGGACAGTCTTTTGGCGCATGGGTTACCCAAGGCGTGACACTGAAATTATCGGGCGAAGGTAATGATTATGTTGCTAAAGGTTTATCGGGTGGGAAAATAATTATTCATCCTCCTCAAAATTGTAAAATAGAAAAAGCTGAAGAAAATATTATTGTTGGCAATACTGTTTTATACGGGGCAATCTCGGGTCAAGCTTACTTTAATGGCTGTGCAGGAGAACGTTTTGCCGTTAGAAATTCAGGCGCGACAACTGTGGTTGAAGGTCTTGGTGATCACGGTTGTGAGTACATGACAGGTGGAATTGTTGTTTGCTTAGGAGAGACGGGTAGAAACTTTGCCGCTGGTATGTCGGGTGGTATGGCTTATGTCTATGACCCAGACAACAAATTTACCAAGCGCTGTAACACTGAAATGGTCGAGTTATCTAATCTGCGAAAAGATTCTCCTAATGCTGATGTCACTGATTTATTGCAAGCTGATGAAGCCCGCTTAAAGAAATTGATTCAAAACCATTATGACAATACAGCTTCTGAGCTCGCTAAGATGTTGTTAGACGATTGGGGAAATGCTCTGCCACGATTTATCAAAGTCATGCCGACTGATTATCGTAAGGCTTTAGAGTCTCGCTCTGAAAAAAAAGCCGCGGCTTAAAGTAAAAATAATATTAAAGAAAAATACAGTAAATATTAGAAGTATAGATTTAGGATTTAAGGAATAAGTATGGGAAAGGCTACAGGTTTTAAAGAATACGATCGTAACGATAGAGCATATAAGCCTGTTGAAGAACGTGTTGTGCATTTTAAAGAGTTTGTTATCCCTTTGGATGAGCAAGAGCTTAAAACTCAGGGTGCTCGCTGTATGGATTGTGGTATTCCATTCTGTCATGATGGTCCAAGTGGTGGTTGTCCAGTCAATAATCTAATTCCTGATTGGAATGACATGGTTTATCACGGAGAGTGGAAGGATGCGCTTGAAAGTCTTCATTCCACCAATAATTTCCCTGAAGTTACGGGCCGCATCTGCCCTGCACCGTGCCAAGAATCTTGCACTTTAAATATCAATGATAATTCGGTTACGATTAAAACCATCGAACAAGCTATTATCGATAAAGGTTATGAAAACGATTGGGTCAAACCAGAAATTTGTGAGCAAAAAACGGGCAAGAAAGTGGCGATTGTAGGGTCTGGTCCTGCTGGATTAGCCGCTGCACAACAACTTGCACGCGTAGGTCATGATGTTACTGTTTTCGAAAAAGAAGTCGCTGTTGGTGGTTTAATGCGCTTTGGAATACCTGATTTTAAACTCGATAAGTCAGTGATTGATCGTCGCGTGGAACAAATGGAAGCTGAAGGCGTCACCTTTGTTACCAGTACTAAGATAGGTACAGATATACCTGCGAAACAATTATTAGCAGATTTTGATGCAATTGCATTGACAGGTGGCTCTGAAAAACCAAGAGATTTAACGATTCCTGGGCGTGGTCTAAATGGCATTTACTATGCGATGAATTATCTCAAAGCTAATACCAAACACGTGCAAGGGTTTCATGGTGAAGAAAATGTTATTTCTGCCAAAGGTAAGCATGTAGTGGTAATAGGTGGTGGCGATACAGGATCGGATTGTATTGGTACTTCAACGCGTAATGGTGCCGCTTCGGTAACGCAAATTGAAATTATGCCACAACCGCCTGAGAGAGAAGATAAAGGGTTGGTGTGGCCAGATTGGCCTAATAAAATGCGCACTTCTTCGTCGCAAGAAGAAGGTTGTGAACGTTTGTTCTCTGTCGCAACAAAAGAATTTCTTGAAGATGATGATGGCAATCTTCAGGCTATTAATTGTGTGAAGGTTGAATGGCAAAAAGACGATAATAATAAATGGCAACTCAATGAAATTGAAGGTTCTGAATTCGAATTGAAAGCTGATATTGTTACTTTGGCCATGGGGTTTGTTCATCCAATCCATCGCGGTATGTTGAAAGAACTTGATTTAGAGTTAGACCCTATGGGAAACGTCAAAGGTACTACAGAGGGTTCTGAAGCTTATACTACTTCGATGGATAAGGTCTTCGCGGCAGGCGATATGCGTCGCGGTCAATCATTGGTAGTTTGGGCGATTCGAGAAGGGCGTCAATGTGCACATGCGATAGATACATTTTTGATGGGGTATACTTCACTCCCTCGATAAAATAACTACTGATTTCACATCCAGAGTAAGCGATTTCTACATTGGAGGGTAATCACTTACACTTGTAAGTTCATACTTTCTGCTTTGAACTCACGTACTCTAGATGAAAAATGATTAGCAATTTCTGTTTTTCTTAAATAAAACTCTCAAAAAGTGGGGGGGTGTCATTTATATATTCTATTTAGTCCAAACTTTACTATCATTTATAGATTCCAATTAGTACAAACTGTACTATCATTTATCTCTTCTGTTTTTCTTTTTATCTTCTAATTTATGGCTTCTGGACGTATACCTCGCGAGTTTATCGATGATTTACTCACCCGCGCTGATGTTGTGGATGTGATAAATGCACGCGTGCCTTTGAAGAAAAAAGGTAGAGAGTACGGAGCTTGCTGTCCTTTCCACAACGAAAAAACGCCTTCGTTTACAGTAAGTCCTAGTAAACAGTTTTATCATTGCTTTGGTTGTGGTGTGCATGGTTCCGCCATCACTTTTTTGATGGAGTATGAGCATTTAGATTTTGTTGAAGCGATTGAGTCTTTGGCTGATTCTATGGGTGTGATTGTCCCTCGTGAGCAAGGCGGTAAAGCGCCTAGCCCAGAGCAAAGACAGCGCAGTAAAGATTTGTATTCACTACTCGAAGATGCAAATAACTACTATCAGTTGCAACTCAAGAATACTCCGCAAGCAGTTGATTACCTTAAAGATAGAAAGTTGAGTGGAGAAGTTTGTAAGCGTTACAATATTGGCTATTCATTAAGTGGCTGGGACCATACCTTAAAACAATTTGCCAATAATTCACCCACAAACACATCACAAAATTATTCAGAACGACAATTGATTGATTCTGGTTTAGTCATTAAAAAAGACGACGGCAAAATGTATGACCGTTATCGCGATCGAATCATGTTTCCAATTCGTAATCGCAAAGGCCAAGTGATAGGTTTCGGAGGTCGTGTATTAGGAGATGAATTACCTAAATATATAAACTCTCCAGAAACCACTGTTTTCCATAAAGGCCGTGAATTATATGGCTTATATGAAGCTAGAAAAAACACTCAAAAACTAGATAGAATTATTGTTGTTGAAGGTTACATGGATGTGATTGCCTTGTCACAATTCGATATTTCGTACGCAGTAGCAACCTTGGGGACCGCGACAACTCAAGATCATATTAAACAACTATTTCGAGCAGTACCTGAGATTATTTTTTGCTTTGATGGCGACAGAGCAGGTCGTGAGGCAGCATGGCGAGCTTTAGAAAACGCGATGCCAGTGATGCAAGATGGTAAAGAAATTCGGTTCTTATTTCTTCCCGATGGTGAAGATCCCGATACGCAAGTTCGTAAAATAGGAAAAGATGCCTTTGAAGCAAATTACAAAAATGCCTCTTCTTTAAATGCTTATTTTATTGAAAACCTTCATGAACGTTTTAATATCACTTCAGATGAAGGGAAAGCACGATTTATCGAAGAAGCTGCTAAGATCTTACAGTTAATGCCTGATACTTTAGTGAAAGATCAACTCATTTCACGTCTGGCTAAACAAACCAACATAGAAGAAAACATACTGCGTAAAAGGCAACTTTCCTCTCAAGGAAATAAAAATAATTTTACATCAACTGCACCCAATACTGGTTTCTCACGTATTAGTAACCGAGAAGTACGCCAGACTCCCGTTCGATATGCGATAAGTTTATTATTGAATGAACCATCATTAATTCAAACTATAAATAATATTGAAGAAATAGCGCTATCAAAACTGCCAGGATCAGATTTGTTGACTACACTCATTGAAGCGTTACAAGAGAATCCTAATATTAAGCCCGTGGCTCTCTTGGAAAGATGGAAAAATACAGAATTTGAAGCGCCGTTAACTCAATTGATGAAGTGGCAACCTGAATCTGAAGACTTTGAGATATTAAAAAGTGAATTTCAAGGGTGTTTAAAACAAATACGCAAACGTGCAGATGAAACTAAAATTGAGCATCTGCTCCATCTAGAGAGGACTATAGGCCTTTCAGAGCCACAAGGTCAGGCTTTGTTACTTTTGTTAAAAAATAAAAATTAGACCTTTAAAATTAGAAAATCGATACTATATTTAATGAACTTAAATTAAACAGTCGGTACAAATTAACTCACAGCAGGGAATGCTTTCGCAGTTAAATTACTGTTATAATATGTGACCAATTTTTTACCCTTATTACTCTACATAAGTATACATGTAGCTAAGATGGCATAAATTCGCGTTAAAGGCGCAAAGATATATGAGCGAAAATACTAAACAAGAAGATGTTCAAGCTGAAGATGTGACTTCCACAACTGAAGAAGCAAAATCAGCTGTATCTACAAGTCAAACAGGATTGAAGTTTCTTATTCTAAAAGGTAAGGAGCAAGGTTATTTAACCTATGCTGAAGTGAATGACCACTTACCTGACTCTATCGTCGATCCTGAGCAAATCGAAGAGATTGTTACCACCATCGGTGACATGGGTATTAAAGTTTACGAAAAAGCCCCAGACGAAGATAGTTTAGTACTTGCTGAAGAAACGACTGAAGCAGATGATGATGCCGCTGAAGAAGCTGCTGCTGCACTCACTAGCGTCGATAATGATTTTGGAAGAACGACAGACCCAGTGCGTATGTATATGCGCGAAATGGGCACTGTAGAATTATTAACGCGTGAAGGCGAAATAGAAATAGCTATTCGCATCGAAGAAGGTCTCTATGAAGTGCTAACTGCGCTATCAGAGTATCCTGCGTCTACAGAATACTTATTAGATTTCTATGCAAAAGTAGAAGCTGAAGAGAAGCGCTTAACTGATCTAATCTCTGATTTTGTTGACCCAAATGCTGAACGTCATATTATTCCAGAACCAGCTCCAATTGTTACTCCTGAGTCTAAAGAAGAAGCAGAGCGTAAAGCCGCAGAAGCAGCTGAAAATGCAGAAGATGGCGACGCTGACGATGAAGATGAAGAAGAGGAGGAGCTAGAAGATTTAGGTCCTGATCCAGAAGTTGCCGCTGAAAAATTTGGTGAATTGAATTCTCTTTATGTTCAGTCTTGTCAGGCTTTTGAAAATAATGATTTTGAAGAATATAAACGTTTAAGAGCAGAGCAAGGAAAGAAGCTTCTAGAATTTAAGTTAACGCAGCCAGTCATTGATGGTATTGGTGGGCAACTACGCGGAATTATTGAGCGTATTCGTGGCTACGAGCGTCAAATAATGAAGCTCTGTGTGCAAAAAGCAGGTATGCCGAAAAAGGATTTTATTAAGAGTTTTCCAAAAAATGAAACCGATACTCAATGGTTAGAAAAATATATCGATGAGAATCCAAATCAGAAAGAAAACTTAGATAAATTCAAAGAAGACGTTACGTTTAATCAGTTTCAGCTACAAAAAATTGAGAAAGAGACTAGCTTAACCGTCACACAAATCAAAGATATCAATCGCATCGTTTCTGTTGGCGAGGCGAAAGCTCGTCGTGCTAAGAAAGAAATGGTAGAAGCAAACTTGCGCTTGGTCATCTCAATTGCAAAGAAATACACAAACCGTGGATTACAATTCTTGGATTTGATTCAAGAAGGTAATATTGGTTTGATGAAAGCGGTGGATAAATTTGAATACCGCCGTGGTTATAAATTCTCGACCTACGCAACATGGTGGATCCGTCAGGCGATAACTCGTTCAATTGCTGACCAAGCCCGTACCATCCGTATACCAGTTCACATGATTGAGACTATCAATAAATTGAACCGTATCTCTCGTAAATTGCTACAAGAGAAAGGTCGCGAAGGAACTCCAGAAGAACTCGCTGTTGAAATGGAAATGCCGGAAGATAAGGTTCGTAAAGTAATGAAAATTGCGAAAGAGCCTATCTCAATGGAAACGCCAATTGGAGATGATGAGGATTCATCATTGGGTGATTTTATTGAAGACGGTAACGTGCAGTCGCCAATCGAATCAGCCACGGCTACTGGGCTAGGCGAAAGTACCCGTGAAGTGTTAGGTAGTTTGACTCCACGTGAAGCAAAAGTATTACGCATGCGCTTTGGTATTGATATGAATACAGACCATACACTTGAGGAAGTTGGTAAGCAATTCGACGTAACACGCGAAAGAATCAGACAAATTGAAGCAAAAGCCTTAAGAAAATTGCGTCATCCAAGCAGATCGGATATGCTACGCTCCTTCCTTGAAATGGATAAAGATATAGGTGCTTCTTAACCTACTTTTAATGCAGCTTATAACTGTTTTTCAAAGGGCCTGTAGCTCAGTTGGTTAGAGCAGTGGACTCATAATCCATTGGTCGGAGGTTCGAGTCCTCCCGGGCCCACCACTACATTTAAGGATCGTAATATTTTATATTGCGGTCCTTTTTTTTTGCCTTAAATTCTAAGTGTTTTATTTTCTACAACATTACATCCTGATAAAAACCCTAGAAAAGTACGGTGGTGTCTTTTTATACTATGCTTTTAGCAGCACCTTCATAATATTTTTTAGAGGAGATTACTGATCTATTTTTATTAAACTCTTTTATGTGATAGGTGCATATTAAGTTCTAATAATTGCATGAATGTATTAAAACAATGCATGTTATTATTTTTTTGCAATAATTAAAAAATCTCAAGGAGAGAATCTATGTTAAGAAAAACTGCTCTAAAATTTATCAGTGCAACAGCGCTTTCTTTAACCGTTTCATTTAGTGCTCAGGCAGAACTTAGCGGTCCTGTATCATATGTTATTCCATTCGGTCCAGGTGGTGAATCAGATATATCTGCTCGTTTACAGCAGCCATTCTTTAAAGAAAAATTTGGACAAGATTTAGTTGTTTCATATAAACCAGGCGGTGGTGGAGCAGTAGGTTGGGCATCTTTAAATGGTATTAAAGGTGATGGCCAGACAATCATGGGGACGAATCTTCCTCATATTATTATCAAGCCA
>CALFUP010000116.1 GCA_937929875.1 uncultured Cocleimonas sp.
GGCTTATATTCTGGGAACTTAATGAATGTGTAACCTTCCGCATCCGTAAAGTTTGGAGTCCAGTTAAATACAACCGTACCACGACCTTCTTTCTTTGCAGATGAAAGCTCTGTCCATAGTGAGTCAGCACTACCAGCGAATTTAATCGTCCAGTTCTTATCAAGACCAAGAGCTTTCAAACGCTCAGGCATTTGATCTCCATGCCAGCTTTGTGGACCTTCTAACCAACGGCCTTTTCCACCAGAATCAGCCGTTACGAAGTTCTTCCAACATGCTTCTTCTTTAAGTGCTTCCCAGTTTGGTAAGCCAGGACATAATCCTTTCTCAACAACCCAAGTTGGAACACCCATTTCTTCAAGTGTAGTCGCAGCATGAGTTCCAGCATCAATTACTCCGCCTTTAGCCATTGCGTTGTAGAAAGACTTACCAAAAGTAGACTGCCAAACTTCGTGCGAAAGTGTTACGTCACCGTTACGAATAGACTCGTAAACTGCTTGTGTATCAGCTGGTACAAACTCAACGTTGTTACCCATGCTTTTAAACATTTCACCAAGAACGTGAGCCATTACAATCTGGCTTGACCAGTTGTGTATTGGGATTACGATTGGCTTAGTGCTATCAGCAGCAAATGCACTGCCTGATACTACCGCTAGACTTAAACAACAAGTTGCTGCGATTTTCTTTAATGATTTATTCAATATATTCATTCTTCACTCCATTATGTATTTATTTTGATTTCTGATTTAATTAACACTATTTTTTTATTTTAAATTCCCTTCTTAAGCGAGGAACTTTGTTTTCTTTAATAAACCTTAGCTTATTTTTCCTGCTTGTACCTATAAAAAATACAATTTATTTTTATCTCTCTATCAGAAGATCTAATAGAGAGATAAAATTACTCAATAATATTCAGTGCGTCACTTTTTCCAATGTTTTTGGATGATATGTTGGTGATGGTTCTTCTCCCATTTATTACACCATATATGCCATCCAATCCAAGCAGCTACTCCAACAACCACTAATATTACTTCAGTGCCTTGGAAAGGGTAAATAGCGCCAACATCTTTTAAGTCGACTGCCCATGATTCTATTCCTGTAGTTGACATAACAATCTCCTTTATTGGTTAATGTGTCTTTTGGTAGCTTCGCTAACTTCATCTCTAGCCGCTTGCTCAGCTTCCATACTGTCAAAATCGAGACCTAATAATTCGATTTCTCTTGGTATTCTCAACACGCCGAAAGCATTTAAGATCTTCGCTGTAATAAAGCCAGGTAAGAATCCTAATACACCAAACATGATGATTGCACCGATGAATTGACCTAATGGATTGATTGTTGCATATCCCTCATAAGGAGAACTAGGGTGGCCCCATAGTACAAAGCCACAAATTACTACACCCATAAAGCCTGCATAGCCATGAACAGCTACAGCACCTACTGCATCATCAAGTTTGAACTTACGCTCAACCCAGAAGTGCATTTTGTATGCGATAACCACACCAACCATACCGATTAACATTGCTTGGATAGGGTGGTACAAATCGTTACCCGCTGAAGCAGTGATTATGCCCGCTAGGCCGCCTGAATATGTCCAGAAAGCATCGCCTTTTGACACTACAAATGCTGCCATCATGCCACCTGATAAAGACATCAAGAAGTTGAAGGTAATCGCACTTAGTGTTGTAGGCGTTAGGTAGATAGTTGTTGCAGTCCATGTTTCGCCGGTAATTAGACCACCAATTCCTTCTGGAGAAATTAACGGAACGTTACAAGCTACATAGAAGCCCCAGAAACCAGCATAGATGATGAATAATCCTACGCAAACCATCCAAGGATTATGCGGAAGAATTTCTCTTATTGATCCATCTTTACCAAATTTACCTATTCTTGGACCTAAGACAATTAGTACACCTAATGCAAAACCACCTGCAATTGCATGGATAACGCCAGAGGCATAAGCATCGTGATAACCAAGGTATTTAACCATCCAACCCGATGGGTGCCAGCCCCATGCCGCGTCAATAATCCAAGCGACAGATCCTATAACTACTGCTAAAACCCAAAAAGCACCTGAGTTAATACGCTCAATAACAGATCCAGAAACGATTGATGCAGCAGTCCATGAGAATAACAAGAATGCAGCCCAGAAAACGCCGGTAATTCTATCGCCTACGTGTGTTCCCATCGTTTCTGCCCAAGGCGTATTAGCTGCACCTGCGGCAAAATCAATCGACATTGGGAAATTAGGGAATGCCCAATAAATCCACCAGCCAAAGAAATAGAATGTGATTGTGACCAATGGAATGATCATCGAATTCTTCATCAAGGTGTGCATATGATTTTTTCGTCGACTTGCGCCAACCTCATACATACAGAAACCTACATGAATCAAAAACATCAACGGTATCGTTACCCAGTAATAAAACTCAGTAAACACCGTTGTGAGTGCGTCTAAATTGTTGCCCATAATACTCCTCCTAAGTTGATAAAATTAACCTTACTTCTTACTTCTTACTTCTTACTTCTTACTTATTAAGAACTTATCTATATCTCCTAAATAAGTTCGAAAATTTAATTCAGTATATTTTGTAAAACATGCATTATTATAATTAATGCTTGAGTTAAATTTTGCTTATTGCAGTTGAGTTATGTTCCAGTGTGCTGGATTAAAAATAGTATAGTAAAGACAACGATGTTTTACCAAAAATAAAAAAATATTCCTTATGGGAATAATATTGTATTGAGGTTATTAAAAAGTTTCATTAATTTTTCTCTACAGTTAATTAGGGCTAGAAATTAAGGAAAAGTTATGAATAAATAACTTTCTGTTCCTAGACATTTTATGATTTAAATCCTAATCTATAGACCAGTAAGGCAATATTAACCCATTGGA
>CALFUP010000117.1 GCA_937929875.1 uncultured Cocleimonas sp.
AAAAATCAGTACTGCAGGGATGGCGCAAAAATAAAAGAAGGAATCAATAATCATGGGTTTTATTATGAACGTTTATAAAGAGTTTTATTGATAAATAAATATCGTTAAAAGTAGGGGGGTGTCTTTTCTATCGAGCTAAGGCACATATATATAACTTGATCTCTAACTACATAATGATATGATATATCATTCAAATATTAGGGAAATGATCTCATGATTCATTCAAAGCCGATAAATAACATTGATAAAATATGTCAACAAAAGGGAATTTCTTTAACTCAGAAGCGTCATAATATTTTTGACGTTTTATTATCATCTATGATTCCTCTTTCTGCTTACGACATAACCGATATTTATAAAAATAAGTTTGTTACATCGATGCCAACCATGTCGATATACCGTATTTTAGAATTCCTAACCGGTTCAGGCTTAGTGCATAAGCTTGAGTCTACTAATAAATATATCGCTTGTAGTCACCTTCAATGTGACCACGAACATACCAATGCCCAGTTTTTAATTTGCAATAGCTGCTCAGAAGTAGAAGAAGTAGCTTTAACTCAAGAACTACATCATCAAATAGAAGTTGGTGCGGAGCAAAAGGGTTTCAAATTAGAAGCGCTGCAATTTGAATTACACGGTACTTGTAAAACGTGCCTCAAGAAACAATCACACTAAAACCCATTTTTGGAAGTAACAATGAATATGAAAAAGCCTATCCTTGCCCTTTTATTTCTCGCGATTACATCAACTGCCTTCGCAAAAGATGAAAAAACACAACACGATGCCCATGAACATGGCGTGGCTGAAATAAATATTGTTTGGGAAAAAGCAGATTTGAATATTGAACTGTTGAGTCCTGCATTTAATATCACTGGTTTTGAATATCAACCTGCAAACCATGATCAAGAAGAAGCGATTGCAAAGATAGAAAAGAAATTAAATGCACCAAACGAATTATTCTCTATTACAGGTGCAGCTTGTAAGACAGTAAAAACCAAATTAGAAAGCCCTTTTGAAGAACATGCTGATCATGAAAAACATGAAGGCAAAGAAGAACATAAAGATCATGAGCATGAGTCATCAACGCATTCAGAATACGCAATTAATTATGAATTCTCCTGTGATAACAGCAAGTCTGAGTTGAGTATTGATACGGCTAATGTATTTAAGCATTTTCCAAATATGGAAAAAATCAAAGTCCAATGGTTGTCTGCAACAAAACAAAGTTCGGCTGTTCTGACTAAGAAAAGCAATACGATAACCCTAAATTAGTATGACTAAGATGACTACTACCGACAACTTAGTTGAATTAAAAAACCTATGCTTTTTTTGGCCAGATCAAAAAGAACCAACACTAAACATTGATACTTTATCAATCGCAAAAGGTGAGCACGTTTTTATTAGCGGTGACAGTGGCAGCGGTAAAACAACCTTACTGAATTTATTGTGCGGAATTCATCAAGCAAAAACGGGCTCAATTAAAATGTTGGGTCAGGATTTGAATCAGCTTTCAAATCAACAGCGCGATAGTTTTCGTGGCGATCATTTGGGTGTTATTTTTCAGCAATTTAATCTATTGCCTTTCTTATCGGTTAAAGAAAATATTCAGCTGCCTTTAGGGTTTTCAAAAAAACGTTCGACTAAAAGCGTTAATACCGAAGCTGAAATTCCGCGTTTATTAGAAGCTTTAGATTTACCACTTTCCATAATCAATAAAAAAGTCACTCAGCTCAGTGTAGGCCAGCAACAGCGCGTTGCCACATGTCGCGCTTTATTGGGCGCACCTGAATTAATCATTGCCGATGAACCCACATCCGCCTTAGACAGAAAAAATAGCGATAACTTTTTGCAGCTATTGTTTAAAGAAGCCGATGCGCACGACAGCACGATTATCTTTGTTAGCCATGACGAACATACTGCAAAACACTTTTCACGCGTGGTCGAATTAACCGAAATCAATCAGGTTGCAACATCTTTTACTAACGCAACAAGTTCTTCGGTTGAACAAGCATGAAAACACTCTTCGTCTTAACATTGAAAAGTGCGTGGGCGCGTAAAACAAGCTTATCCTTGGCGGTATTATCTATCGCGGTAAGTTTAACGCTGTTGCTCGGTGTTGATATCGTGCGCAAACAAGCCAAAAATAGTTTTCTAAATACCATATCTCAAACAGATTTAATCGTCGGTGCGCGTTCTGGGCCAATGAATCTATTGTTGTATAGCGTGTTTCGAATTGGAAATGCGACCAACAATATCTCTTACGATTCCTATGAAAAAATCAGCGCAGACCCTAAGGTAAAATGGACAATACCGTTGTCATTAGGTGATTCTCATCGCGGTTTTAGAGTGTTAGGTACTAATCAAGATTACTTTGAATACTTTCGCTATGCCGATAAACGTCCTTTAGCATTTACTCAAGGCGAATCTTTCAGTGATTTATACGATGCGGTCATCGGCAGAGAAGTTGCGAAAAAACTAGGCTACAAAATTGGTGATGCAATTACGCTCTCTCACGGAACCATCTCAACCGACTTTGCCGCACATGACGATAAGCCTTTTAGAATATCCGGCATTTTGGCTGCCACAGGTACACCTGTCGATCGCAGCGTACATGTTTCTCTAGAAGCCATCGAAGCTATACATCTCGATTGGAGGGCAGGAGCACGCTCAGCTTTAGAGATTGATGCAGAAAAAGCGCGACGCTTTGGTCTAACGCCAAAAACTGTGACCGCATTTATGGTAGGTTTAAATAAACGAACTCATACTTTTGTTGTCCAACGTAAAATAAATGAATACACGCAAGAACCTTTGTTAGCGATTGTTCCGGGTAGCACCTTAACGGATTTATGGAGAACTCTTGGCCAATTTGAAAAGATATTACTCGGCGTTTCATTACTCGTATTGCTGTCGGGTTTACTCAGTATGTTGATAATGCTGTTATCCACATTAAACGAACGTCGTCGCGAAATGGCGATACTCAGAGCCGTCGGCGCACACGCCTATCAAGTTATCTTGCTGTTCATAGTCGAAACACTTTTGATATTAGTCGCTGGCACAGTGCTCGCTTTAGGGCTGTTGTACAGCTTACTGTTTAT
>CALFUP010000118.1 GCA_937929875.1 uncultured Cocleimonas sp.
GGTTCGGTACTATTTTATCTCGGGTCAACTGTTCACGGAGGCGGTGCAAACCGGTCAGAAACTCCACGCAAAGGGTTGATTAATACGTATAGCCTGGGTTGGTTGAGGCAGGAGGAGAATCATTATTTGACGCTTCCACGCGAGGTCGCAGATACCTATCCTGAGCATGTTAGACGGCTAATGGGGTATCAAAGTCATGGAGCTTACTTGGGTGTTTATCCTGGTGATCCTGATGGGAATTGGTTTGATTCTTAACGATTTTTCGCTTAATGGTAGGCCACCTTAGAGATTAGGTTTGATTGATACTGGCGCTGACTCTTTCCTTTAGCCATTCCTTGTCATTACGGGAAAGCCATTTCCCTATTTTTACCAACCCCACACCGAAGGCAATCATCATAAAACCAACCAGAGGAGCAGGCCAAGCGTCCGATGGATTTACTAAAATTGAAGCCCCTTCTGTCAGTACTGAGAACGCCAGAACTCCGAACCAGAAAGTCATGAAAACTTGTACTAAACGATGCATTCGAAATACCCCAGAAAGAATTGTCCGCCCACCTAATGTAGAAAATGAACCAATCAACATTGGCTTGAATGAATTTTTCATCATTGGTATGACTCGATGAATTTTGACGGTATCACGACTCACGCTCCCTACCATGCCTTCGGATGTCAGATGAGAGAAAACACTATTGCCCACATTTGCATCCAGACGTTTAATCGCTTCCTCAATGGGCACATCAAAGGTTAGTTCGACCTGTTCCGTTCTGTACAAGAACTCACTAATTTTTTTCATGATACTCATTGTTTGATCCTAACCACGACACTGGTATTTAGTCGTCCCTGATTAACCACTTTTCAGGCAGCTGGAGTCACTGAGGGGGCTGCTTTCTGCCTGGATCATTTCAGAACGACGTAGCTGTTGTCTCCTGAAGCCCAACAATAAACAGGCTAAATAAAGCCACCGCAGTAGCTTACGGATATTTTGTCCAGCACCGCACAAGATGACATTGATTGCATCACCCGTTCGCCCTTTAAGGTAGCAGCGATTGAGTTTTCCATCCTGCTTCATATGGCCAATAATCGGTTCAATACTGTTGCGACGCTTCAGTCGTCGCTGTTGTAATGCCGTGATTCCTCGCTTTTGTCCGGCGATGATAATCTTGGTGTCACCCTCATAGCCGCTTCCTCGATAGCCCTTATCCACATAGGCCTCTTCTGGAAGTTTGTCATGACACAATGTCTTAACTTGTTCTAGCTGCTCACTTAAGGTGTGTCCATCATAAGGGTTATGCGCAAAACTGCGGGCGCCCACTACAAAGCACTCTCGAAGCGTGGTTGCCACACTGGCTTTGACCCCAAATTCATAACGTTTATGCGCCTTACCTTTGCTCAAACATTCCGTTTCAGGCGCATGCAGACTGTATAGCTTGTGCTTACTATGCTTTTGTTGATCAATGAGACGTTTTGCATAAGCCAACACCTGCACTTGGGCATCGGATAGTGTCATGTCTGAAGTCAGCTTGCGTAGCAGATCACGATGCACACAGCCCAGTGCATTTTTGACTTTTTTCAGCGCCTGACGCATACGCTTAAATTGTCGCGCATGGGCATAGCGACCAATTTTAGGCAATAAAATACGGGCTTGCTTTTGGTAGGTTTGCCGCAATGTAATCCCTAACTCATGGGCCAAATTAACGAGCTGCTTACGTGACTGATTCTGCAAGTGGCTATCGGTTGGAAAGCGGATGTTCTTTTCCTGAACGGTGGTATCAATCACCACTCGCTTTAGACTCGATGGCTTGACCAATTTGCTCTTAAGACCCGCGTCAATCGTCGCCGTCAACAACCATTCACAGCCGTCTTCGCCCAAGCGTTGTCGCCAACGTGTCAGAGAGCTTGGATCGCAAGGGAATCGATGCTGGAAGAACGTTTCACCACAAAAATACTGCCAGTAAGGTGACTCTAACCACTGCTCAACAACGCGTTCATCCGACACATCAAACGTATGCTGAAGATATAGCAAACCAGCCATCAGCTGAACCGGCAGGCCAGGTGCGCCCAGCTCGCTAAAATGGGGAGCAATGTGTTGCTCCAGCGTTGACCAGTCTATCGTGTGAGTCAAACGACACAGCGTATGGCGATGGTTGATCAGATCACTTAATCGGGTTTTAAAAAGGTCGTCCTGAGGATCATTTACGGTTGATTTAGGCTTCATAAAAGACACGCGTTCTGCAACTTATTAGGCTTAGGGCGGCAAAAAGATGGGGATTTACTGCGTTAATTCTCTATTTTACCTAATTATATCAGTGAGTTAAATATTTATCAGGGACGACTAAATATGGGGCTGTCTCCCCAACACAACGCACAAAGAAAAAACGCCCTTTGCCAGGGGAAGCAAAGAGCGTCGGGGGTTGAGACGGCGAGGATCTTATTTTTATTATTTATAGATCGCTCATCTCGAGGGGCTTGCTGGTAAATACTTTTTATTATTTTGTTATTATCG
>CALFUP010000119.1 GCA_937929875.1 uncultured Cocleimonas sp.
TTAACTCTGATTCTAAAAACAACGCTAGGCAGTATTTAAACCGATAAAAGGAAATAAGATATCCTGAGTGGGTTTATCATTTTTGATGGCTTGGAGATTATTTCTGTGGTGAGTATTTGTTTCTTTTTCTCGTAATTTAAATGTAAAACGGGTGTCTTGTAGTCTTCTGAAAATAGCATCTTGTTGCTTTATGCTTAGTAATGTAGCGATCGTTTCAATTTGACTATCGGCACTATTCGACTGTAACTCTTCCACGGTTATTTCACCGTCCTCAATTAAGCTATTGATTTTTTCTGAATTAAAGTAAGCCATTAAGTCACCATCATTTTTATTATGTAGTGAGATAAAAGGATGGCTGCAGTCTAACCATGCGTTGATCTGGATGTTTAGTGATACGAATTTCATGATTCAAACCTTTTGTTGTTCGTAGCCAAGGCTACGGGATTAAAAAGATCTGGCTATACAGTTTTAACAGAGGAGGCGTCAGTTTTGTATTGGCTTGATATAAATGACAAAGAAAAGGAACTTAATCTTTGTCTTCTCTACGAGTGGTTAACAATCTGTGGATTTTCTATGGAAATATTTGCAATTTTAGGCGTTTCATCAGCAGTTAAAATCAGTTTTCCACGACGGGTAATGGTAAGTGCATAACGTTTTTCATCATGCAATAAAACAACATGTTTTTTACCGTTCATGATGTCTGAAACTTTGACTTCTGAGTTTAGGACTTTGTTAATCATCTTTAAATACACTTCTTGTTAAGATAATTAAATAATAATGATTCTCATTTAGATTTGCAAGTGATGTTTATAAAATACGAGTAAAAGTAGTTTCTGAGTATTATTTTATTTTCAGTGGTTAAAGGATTTATTTTATTTTTATAGCATGGATGGAAAATCTGCTGTGGTTATATTTTCTTCTTTAAATTCAATACAAGTAATAAATACATTGTCGCGATGACAAATGAGACTATTGTTCCAATGTATATATCAAGTACAGGATAGAGTGTATAGACTGAAATCGTATACAAAATAAGGGCGCCAAGTCCTTTGGGAAAGTTTTTGATAATCGTATGAACATGTTCCTTTTGATGTTTTATGTGGATAATCAAAATTAGTGGGAATAGCGTTATTGGAAAACCAGAAAAGAAACCTGCCCATTTCGTACCAAGAACTTCAGGAAGTGAGGTGATCGAGACGATTATTAGCGTTGCTAAAATAGCTCTAATAAAAATGACATTGAAGCTTAATTTTACTTTTGTTTTTATTTTTACATCAGGTAGTTTTCTGAAAAGGAATATAAATATGATGACAGAAAGAAGAGTAGATAGAAGAATTGTATATTTAGACAAATCTAATTTACTAAATATGAAAGCTACCAATAAGAAAGCCACAATCGAAGCGAAAGAGGATACCAAAGGATTAAACTTAGTGACTCTGAGAGAGACTTGATAGTACACATATACGAAAACTTGAGAAGCAATTAAACCTAACAGGGTATAAATGGCAGTTTCAGAAGCAAACTCTGCGCTTACCTCTAGACCATAAAAGAATAGCGCTACAGCAGCTCCTAAAGGGTAGCCAGAGAGAATTCCAGATACTTTAGGGCTTACTTTTTCAGCAATAATCGATAGGGAAACAACGATTGCAATCGAGACTAATACTTTAATTAAAAGAGTCGTAGAAATAATCATATCGATAGTAATGCGTTCTGCTTTGTAAAGCAGACCCGCAGTAAAGTGATATGATTATTTATGAGAGTTGAAAATCCCTTAAAAAGTGGGGGGGTGTCAATTATATAAACCAATTATTCAATCACATCATCAAAAAGACGGCGACATAGTGGAGTTAGCCGTTTTAACAAACAAAAGGCTAAGTTCGCTAGATAACACCATTAAATGGCACAATCTCTACTAACGCACCTGATTCAACACCACTTGACTCGCTGTTTAAGTGGATAAAACAGTTCGCTAAACTCATCGACATCAAAATACCTGAGCCTTGTTTGCCGGTTAGTTTCACTGTTAGCTCGCCATCTTCTGTTTGCTCGACAATAGCGCGAATGTATTCGGTGCGGCCAGGGCGTTTTTTAATGGCTTGTTGGCATCTGGCTTTTATTATCAATGCGGGTTTTATCGAACCACTGGCAAGGTAATTGATTGCAGGTTGTACAAACTGCATAAATGTCACCATCACTGCAACTGGGTTCCCTGGGAGGCCAAAAAACCACGAGCCATGATAACTGCCAAAAGTAAGCGGTCGTCCTGGTTTCATCGCGATTTTCCAGAAATGGGTATCGCCGAGTTTTTTTAGGGTAGGTTTGATGAAATCTGCTTCGCCGACGGAAACACCGCCAGAGGTAATCACAATATCAGCTAATTCTGCGGCACTTACAAATGCTTCTTTAATGTCTGCTTTGGTATCCCGAATAACGCCTAAATCTATAATTTCAACATCAAGATTTTTTAATAAAGCGAATAGGGTGTAACGATTACTGTCGTAAATATCGCCTTCGTTTAGCGTTTCACCGATAGATTTTAATTCATCACCCGTTGAGAAAAAGGCAACCCGAGGACGACGAAAAACCTTAACTTCTCCCTTACCAAGCGAGGCGATAATGCCTAAGTCAGCCGCATTAATTTGATGACCTTTTTTTAATACCGTTGCACCTTTGGGAATATCTTCACCTGGGTGTCGAACGTTTTGTCCTGTGCGTTGTTCGCTATCAATTCTTATTGAGCCATCATCTAAAATATCGACAACTTCTTGAGGTACAACGCTATCAGTACCGCTAGGCATTACTGCCCCCGTCATGATTCGAACTACACAGCCTTTTATGTACTTCTCATCACTAGGTACACCAGCAAATGATGAGCCTACCACTTTATAAGTGTTACTGTTTTCACTAGGCAAATCAGAACCTGCAAGCGCATAGCCATCCATTGCGGCATTAGTATGCGGCGGTACATCTATGGATGAGATTAAATCTTCGGCTAAGTATTGATTAAGCGCATCACGCAAAGCAACCTTCACGCTTCCACTAATTGGCGTGATTTGTTCATAAATGGTCTGTCTTGCATCAGCAACGCTAATGGCATCAGCCTCAAAAGGGTCTAGACAACTTGTCGGTTTATCAGTCATGTTTTTTACTTAGCTAGATTAGGTTTTTGTTCTGTTTTGTATAAGAGTAGAGCTTTAACTAGCAATTTCTGTTCGATGAAATCAGCTATTTGTTGCGGCTGGTTAATATCTAATGTTTCGATTGATAATTCAGATTCGTGTTCAATATCATGGTCCGTAGCAATGGCGATAATATTAGGATCATCTGGATGAAGATAAGGCTTAGCCAACGACTCACGATGCAATTCAATTTTAGCGAATTTAGCCGC